>NZ_CAJPGH010000009.1:0-242463 GCF_905339605.1 Burkholderia sp. BCC1972
TTCTTCGTCTTCCTTCTTGGCCTTGCGCGCGAGATCGAGCAGCTTTTTCGATTCCTTGTCGCCGCGGGCGGCCGCGATCGACAGCCACTTCTCCGCTTCGCGCGCATCGGAGCCCATTTCCTCGAGGCCGAACAGGTAGAAACTGCCGAGCGCCTTCTGCGCCTGCAGGTCGCCGCGCTCGGCAGCCTCGCGCATCCACTTGAGTGCCTGGTAGCTGTCCTGGCGCACGCCGTCGCCGCGGAAATAACGCAGGCCGAGGTCGTAGGCGGCCTTCGGCTGGGTCTTCGCGGTCTGCTTCAGCGCGGCGATGCGCGGATCTTCACGGTCCTCCGCGTCGTCCCTTTTTTGATAGGAGACCTGATCTTTAGGGCGATCGGAACAACCTGTGTCGTCGCAGATCCGCACCGTGTTGCTGGTAACCGACGGATCCTGCGCGCACGCGGCCAAAAGCAACAGCAGCCCCGGTGCGAGTAAACGGCGATACATTGGTACTTTCCTCAAGTTTTATTGGCGCCGCAATTCTTCGAGCTATCCCACCCCGTGAGCTCGTACCCGGTTGCGTGCGGCGCAGCGGATACAATTCCATCCGCCAACGCCGACACGCGCCCTAGGCTCTCTCAGGCTCTCTTTGAATCGTTCCGTCACTGCTTCATCGCTGCCGCTTTTCGCTGTGCGGACTGGCGTCAGCTTCAACCCCCAAACATGACGCGACAAACAATAGTGACGTGGTGAGCAATAATAATGGAGAAAAATGGCATGTCAAGGTCCTTCGCGTTTTCAAAGTTTGCGTAGCGCGTCAGGTTTGATATGCTCACCCTCATCAAAACCCCTGGAGACCCCATCGCGATGTCCACCACCGAGCAGGCTAATGTCGATCTCATGACCGCCAACAAGGTGCGCGATCTACTGAACCGGAACGGTATTCCGCCGCGAAGTCACAACACGACGATCGCGAACGTGCTCGGCCTGAGCTTCTCGGTCGTCACGCGCAAGATGAAAGGCCTGATCCCGTGGAATCTGTCGCAGTTGCAGGACATCGCGACCCATTTCGGCGTGCCGCCCGCAATCCTGCTCGACGACAAGGGCACGCAGCCGGCTGCCGCCGAGATGATCGACGCGACGTTCGTGGTCGAATCGAAGCGCTTCCGCTGCCGCGCCGCGATCTCGACGAAGGCCAGCAGCCAGATCGAGACGGATTTCGTCGCGCTGCAGTGGCAGGGCGAATGGATCATCACCGAACGTCAGCACGCGCGCGAAGGCCGCACCTATCCGGTCGACGTGATCGAGCTGCGCTCGGCGCAGCCGAACGTGTATGCGGCGCGGATCGCGGTGGTCGACGATTCGCAGGATGTCGCCGAGACGGTGTGCGAATACTTCATCGAGAAAGGCGTGAACGCGATTCCGTACTTCGACGGCGCGACGTTCCGCAAGGCACTGGAAGTCGAGGATTTCGACGGCTACATCCTCGACTGGATGCTCGGCGACCAGACGGCAGCCGAACTCGTGCGCGGTATCCGTTCGAGCGAGAACAGCGGCGCGCCGATCTTCCTGCTGACCGGCAAGATCTCGACCGGCGAAGCCAGCGAGGACGAGATCGCGCACATCGTGTCGCACTACAACGCGCGCTGCGAGGAAAAGCCGGTGCGCCTGCCGATCCTGTTCGCCGAAGTGGCGCGCGAACTGAAGATCACGTTGCCGGCCGCGGCCGCCGCGAACTGAGACCGAAACGACAAACCACCACACGAACCACAGGACCGAGGGAAAGCCATGCGTGTTTCAACCATCTGGATCAAGAGCCTGCTGACGGCGTGCCTGTTCGGCATGGCTGCCGCGGCATGGGCCGCTTCGTCGTTCACGTTCACCGTCGACGGCAAGATCAGCAAGAGCAACCAGCAGGGGAAGACGACCTATGTCTTTTCCGAGCAGGAACTGATGGCGCTGCCGCAGCATACGATCGTCACGTCGACGAGCTGGACGCCGAAGGCGGCCTTCACTGGCCCGCGCCTGTCCGACGTGCTGAAGACCGTCGGCGCGCGCGGCACGCAGATCGAGTTCCGCTGCATCGACGAGTACACGTTCACGATTCCCGTGTCGGACGCCGACAAGTACGGCGTGATCCTCGCGCGGACGATGAACGGCAAGGTGCTCGGCAACGACAACTACGGCCCGCTGTGGATCATGTATCCGCGCGACCAGTATCCCGACGAACTGAAGACGCCGCTCGGCGAAGCCAAGTTCGCATGGCAGATCATCGGCCTGACCGTGAAGTGACATGACGCGACGGCGGTGGAAAAACAGAAAGATCATCCTGGTCCTCGGCTCGCTGTGGATCATGGGGTTCGCCGCATGGGCCTTCCTGCTGTGGGATCTCCTCGCCACCTCGGTCAACGAGGGCGTGCTCGAGGGGCCGCGCGAAGGCGTGTTCTGGACCGCCGCGCAATACCGTAACGTCTACACGCGGTTCGACCGCCAGCTGATCCTCTACGCGACGCACGAGGACGACGACTTCGAGCACGTGCAGATGCAGCTCGACAGCCTGTCGGTGTCGTTCGGGTTCCTGCAGCGGCCGTCCGAGGTGTCCCAGTACTGGCTGCGCATCCCGCGCGCGCGCAACGAGATCGACGCGCTCGGTGAATTCATGACGCGCCTGAAGCGCGAAGTGGCGTTGCTGCGCGACGCGCCAAAGAACGCGCGGCAGGTGATCGACGAAGTCAATGCGTACTGGCCGAAGGTCAACGGCCTCGCGAACTACTTCCGCGCGATCGAGATGGCGCAGCGCGATTTCACGTTCCATCAGCTGAAGGAGAAGCAGCGCGCGATCCTGACCCTCGGCATCGTGCTCGGCGTGATCCTGTGCGCGCTGTTCCTGCTGCTGTTCTATACGATGCGCACGCGCGACGACCTGCTCGAACGGCAAAATGCAGCGCTCGACGCGGAGCGCAAGGCGTCCGATCGCGCGTTCGAGATGATCGAGGCGAAGAACGCGTTCCTCGGGATGGTCAGCCACGAGCTGCGCACGCCGCTGCAGGCGATCTGCGGGTCGATCGAGATTCTGCTCGCGCGGCCGCAGTCGGACGCAAACCTGAAGACGATCCGGCGGCTGCAGAATTCCGCGTTGTCGCTGGAAGCGCTCGTCAAGGATCTCACCGACTACATCAAGCTGCGCTCGACGAAGCGGCTCGCCGAGCTGGATACCGTCGGCATCGCGCCGCTGCTCGCCGAAGTGCTCGAGCCGCTGCGCGAGAAGATCGCCGCCAAGCGGATCGCGGTCGCGCAACAGGTCGAGCCGGCCGGCCTCGCGATCCGCTCCGATCGCAAGCTGCTGCGGCAGGTGCTGTCGAACCTGATCGAGAACTCGGTCAAGTACACGGTCGGCGGATCGATCAAGGTGTCGATCACGGTCGTCGACGCGCCGGCCGGCCAGCAGGTGAAGATCGCCGTGCGCGACACCGGCGCCGGCATCGCGAAGCAACACCTGTCGAAGATCTTCGAGCCGTTCTATCGCGCGAACGACGCGGTCGGGCTGCACGTGGACGGAATCGGCATGGGGCTCGCGGTCGTACGCGAAATCGTGACGACGCTGCGCGGGCATGTGGACGTGCGCAGCGTGGTCGGCGAAGGCAGCGAATTCGTCGTGACGCTGCCGGCCGAAGTGCCGGTGATCGATACGGCCGGCCACGCGGCCGGCGACGCACCCGCGCTGCCGTCCGCGATCGCGCTCCGCGACCGGCGCGCGCTGGTGGTCGACGACAACGACAACGCACGCGAAACCCTCGGTGCGATGCTGTCGGCGCTCGGCATCGAAGCCGATCTGTGCGGCACCGGACAGGAAGGCGTCATGCGCTTCGGCAAGGGCCGCTACGACATCGTCGTGCTCGATCTCGAACTGCCGGACCTGAGCGGCTTCGAGGTTGCGCGGCGCATTCGCGCGGTCGCGGAGCCCGACGACGACGGCCGGTATCCGGCCATCCTCGGCGTCAGCGCGTATGAATCGGCTGCGCTGCGTGAAAACAAGCAGGTATTCGACGAATTCCTGCCGAAACCCGTTCATCTGCGCGAACTCGGCGCGCTCGTCGAGAAGCTGCTCGCCTGAGCACGCGCATCGGCCGTTCCCGCCTACTCGCCGATCAGATGCAGCACGATGTCGCGCCGGTGCGCCGCGCGGCGATGCTCGAACAGGTAGATCCCCTGCCACGTGCCCAGCACCATGCGCCCGTGCTCGACCGGAATCGACAGCTGCACCTGCGTGAGTGCCGTGCGCAGGTGCGCGGGCATGTCGTCGGCGCCTTCGGTGTCGTGCTCGTAGCGCGTATCGTCCTCGGGCGCGAGCGTCGCGAAGTAGCGTTCGATGTCGCGCTGCACCGACGGATCGGCATTCTCCTGGATCAGCAGCGACGCCGACGTATGGCGGCAGAACACGGTCAGCAGGCCGGTGCGGATCGCCTGCTGGTCGACGAATGCGCGCACCTGCGGCGTGAATTCGACGAGGCCGCTGCCGCGCGTGTCGACGCCGATGTGCGTGAGGGCCTGTTGCATCGCCGTGACCTCAGGCCAGCGCGGCGAAGCCGTCGGCTTCGATCTGTTTCGCGTCGGCCGGGCGCACGACGCGCGCGACTTCGACGCCGTCGCGCAGGAAGACGAGCGTCGGCCACAGCTTCACGCCGAACGAGCGGCCGAGCGGGCGGCCCGGGCCATCCTCGATCTTCAGGTGCCGCACGGCAGGATGCGCGGAGAACGACGCGACGATCGCGGGCTGCGCGCCTGCACAGATCCCGCACCAGTTCGCGCCGAATTCGATGACGGTGGCGCCGCCCAGTGCGTCGACTTCCGCGCGCGTCGGCGCGTTGGCGGTGTAGCGTTGCTCGGTGTCCATCAGGCCCTCGTGTGCGTTGGCGGAACGGGGCCGCGCCCCGCGCGCGTGGTGCGGCGGTCGCGGCCTGCGACTTCCTACTCTAGCGGAAAAGCTCGCGCGATGCCGGCCGGCCCGTTGCGGCGCGCACGCCGCCCGCGCCCCTTCCGCAATGACACGACAAGATTCGGAGCGCCGCGCCGCCGCGACAGGATCAGCATGCGAACTGATCCGTCACCGAGGGCACCCGCCATGAATGCACCGCATTGCGTCACCGAACCGAACATCCTCTATTTCGGCACGCCCGTCGTGCTGGTCAGCACGCTGAACGAAAACGGCACGGCCAATCTCGCACCGATCTCGTCCGCGTTCTGGCTCGGCTGGCGCGGCGTGATCGGCATCGCCGCGAGTTCGCAGACCACCCGCAACCTGCTGCGGACCGGCGAATGCGTGCTGAACCTGCCGTCGTCGGCGCAGGCGGACGCGGTCGACAGGATCGCGCGCACGACGGGCACGTATCCGGTGCCTGACGGCAAGCGCGCGAAAGGCTACGTATTCGAACCCGACAAGTTCGGCACGGCCGGGCTGACCGAAGCCGCGTCGCAAACCGTCGCGCCGCCGCGCGCGCTCGAATGCCCGGTGCACATGGAGGCGGTCGTCGCGGCCGCGCACGGGATCGGCGAGGAGGCGCCGGACCTGCGCGGCTATATCCGCATCTTCGAGTTGCGCATCCAGCGCGTGCATGTGCATCCCGACCTGCTGATGGACGGCCACGCGGACCGCATCGATCCGGACAAATGGTCGCCGCTGATCATGAGCTTCCAGAAGTTCTACGGGCTGGCGCCGCAGCAGGTGCATGCGTCGCGGCTCGCCGAGATTCCGGAGCGCGCGTATCGCAGCCCCGACATCGAGCGTGCGCGTGAAGCGGGCGTGTTGAGCGGAACCGGGCGGTAACGAAGCGCCCAGGGGGATGCCAGGGAATCCGGCGCTTCGTCGCGCCTCCACCGGCGGGGTCGATGCGGCTCACCGCCTCGTGCTGCCGGCGCTGCGCATCGCCGTGCCGATCGCGCGGATCGACACCGCGATTGCCGATCGCTCGACCGAACCGATCGGCACCGCATTCGGCGTGCGTGTCGGTGCGCTGCCATCGGTCGTCGATGCGCACCACCTCGCGTATGCGGTGTTGCTGCTCACGGGCGAGCGAGGAAGGTGTACCGCGTGGTCCGATCAGCGAGCCTATCCAGCCTCTCGGCTCGCCATGCCTTTCATCCACGCCTCGAACGCGGACACCGCGGCATCGTCGGCACGATCGGCGTTCGTCACCAGCATGTAGTCGTCGGCACGCCATACAGGCGACGCGATCGGGCACACGAGGCGCCCCTCGGCGAGATCGCGCCCGATCAGCGGCAGGGATGCCAGGGCCACGCCGAGTCCCTCGACGGCCGCGCCGAGCTGCAGATTCACATGATCGAATTCGACATGGCGCGCGGCCCGCAGATCGGATGCACCGGCTTCCCGCAACCAGTGCGACCAGGCAGAGCGCGTCGTGGCCGAATGCAGCAGGACGTGATGACGCAGGTCGGCCACGCCCTGTATCGGATGCTGGCGCAGCAATGCGGGATTGCAGGCCGGCACGCGCAGGTCGGGCATCAACGGGCGCGATACGACGCCCGCACCTTGCTCGGGACCGGAACGCACACCGATGTCGAAGGCGTCGGCGACATAGCGCAACTTGCGCGATGTCGTCGACACCCTGACGTCGATCTCGGGGTACCGCGAATGAAAATCGGCGAGCCGCGGCAGCAGCCAGCAAAGCGCAAAGCTCATCGGCACATTCACCCGCACGACGCCCGAGATCCGGTGCGCGAACGTATCGTGGCGCAGCCGCACCACCGCGGTACCGAGGCGCTCGAACGCGTGGCTGACGTCATTCAGCAACGCGGCCCCTTCGTCGGTCAGCACGACACCGCGCGGACGACGATCGAACAATGGCAGGCCGAACCAGTCCTCCAGCAACCTGATCTGCTTGCCTATGGCCCAATGGGTGACATGCAGCTCCACCGCAGCCCTTGCGAAGCTGCCGTGCCGCGCGACCGCGTCGAAAGCGCGCAGCGCGTTGAGCGGGGGCAACTCGCCCCAGTGCTTCGCAGCGTCCCGGTTTCCGCTCATGACGTGACTTTTTCTCTCCAGTGACGCGATTTTAGCTCAATTGAAAATGCTGTCGCCTCGATCATAAAATTGCTCTATCGAGCGCGAAAGCGATACCACTAGCGGCTTCCGCCGACCGCTCGCACGGAGCGAACCACGATGCACCTGCCGGTTTTTTCCCCTCCCGCGATGCAGGAGACTGCGCCACCCCGACGGCGCGTGCTATGGCTGTCCTGCGTGGCGCACGCCATGCACGACGGCTATACGGACATGATCTACGCGTTGCTACCGGTGTGGCAGTCGGAATTCGGGCTCGACTTTGCGGCCCTGGCGATCCTGCGCGGCATCTATGCCGGCACGATGGCGACGCTGCAGTTGTCCGCGGGACGTCTCGCGCAACGCCTGGGCAGCCGCACGACCCTCGCAATCGGCACGCTGCTCGCCGCGCTCGGCTATGCGATCGCGGGCATGTCGGGTGGCCTGCTCGGTCTGGGCGTGGCGCTGGCGATTTCGGGCGGCGGCTCCAGCACGCAGCATCCGGTCGCATCGGGCGCCGTCTCCCGTATCTACGGACGCGACGCGAGAGGCCCATTGAGCATCTACAACTTTTCCGGCGACCTGGGGAAATCCGCGCTGCCGGCCGCCATTTCGCTGCTCGTGACCATGATGCCGTGGCGTCACGCGCTATGGATCGTCGCCGGATTGGGTTGCGTCGTGGCCGCCGTCATCGCGCTCTGGTTTCCCGCCGTGCCGCGTAGCGCCGGAAAGTCGGCGGCCAAGGAGCACGCGTCCGCTCGACGCAGTGGTACCGGCGCAAGCGGATTCCCCACGCTGTTTTCAATCGGCGTGCTCGACACGGCGGTACGCATGGGACTGCTTACCTTCCTGCCTTTTCTGCTCAAGGCAAAAGGCGTCTCGCCTCAATTGCTGGGAACGGCCCTTGCGCTCGTTTTCATAGGCGGTGCGGCCGGCAAATTCATGTGCGGCTGGCTGGGCGCACGCATGGGTGTGGTCGGTACGGTGCTGCTCACGGAGGGCGGTACGGCCGCGTGCATCGTCGCGGTGATGTATCTCCCGTTGGCGCTGACCATGGTGCTGCTGCCGATTCTGGGTATGATGCTCAACGGCACGTCGTCGGTGCTGTACGGAACCGTTCCGGAGATGTCCGTGCCCGAGCGCACCGAGCGCGCATTCGCGATTTTCTACACGGGGACGATCGCATCGGGCGCGCTATCGCCTGTTCTCTACGGTTTCCTGGGCGACAGGATCGGTGTGCATGGCGCCACGTATGCGACCGCGTTGACCGCCCTCGCGATTTTTCCGCTCGCCCTCGCGCTGCGCCCGCATCTGGCGGATGACTCGACAGGATGAACACCATGACGAAGTCTGGCTACCCGACCGTCGGCCTTGTCGGCCCGGGCGCAATCGGAACGACCGTTGCCGCGGCCCTTCACGAAGCCGGCCGCACGCCGGTGATCTGCGGCCGCTCGGCGCACGAGCAGTTGAAATTGCGCTTCGATGGCGGCGAGATCGTCGTGCCCGGGCCCGTACTGACCGACCCGCGAGCGGTCAAGGAAAAGGTCGATCTCGTATTCGTCGCGGTCAAGTCGACGCAGGTGGCGAGCGCGGCCCCTTGGGTCTCCGCGCTATGCGATGCGAATACCGTCGTCTGCGTACTGCAAAACGGCGTCGAGCAACAAGCCGCGTTCGCGCCGTATGCGGCCGGCGCCACGGTCGTGCCATCGGTCGTCTGGTTTCCGGCGCAGCGCGAATCGGGCGCATCGGTGTGGCTGCGGGCCAAGCCCCGGCTCACCCTGCCCGATACGCCGGCGAGCAACGTGGTGGTCTCGGCTTTGCACGGCACGCGCTGCGCGCCGGAGGTTGCCGAGGATTTCATCTCGCTCGCCTGGCGAAAGCTCTTGCAGAACGCGGTGGCGGGACTCATGGTGCTGACCGGTCGCCGCGCCGGCATGTACTCGCGAAGCGACATTACCGAACTGTCGCTCGCCTACCTGCGGGAATGTCTCGAGGTCGCGCGGGCGGAGGGCGCGAAGCTGGGCGATGAAGTGCCGCAGGAGATCGTCGACGGATTCCATGGCTTTCCGCCCGATTTGGGTACGTCCATTCTTGCCGATCGGCAAGGCAACCAACCGCTCGAATGGGACTGCCGGAACGGCGTCGTGCAGCGATACGGACGATCTCACGGCATTCCGACGCCGATCAGCGATCTGGTCGTTCCGCTTCTCGCCGCCGCCAGCGATGGGCCGGGCTAGCAGCCGGGAAACCCGGTCGGATCGAATCGCCCGCGGAGTCATCGCGCTCCGGCAATCGCGGACAACACAATCATCCTCGATGACATCCGTCACTTCACAACCTGTTCGTGCTGCTTCGTGGCAAACAGGCAAGCAGGCGCCGGTGTTCCCAGGATAGTCAACGTACCGGATGGTCGGACCACGTGCAAATCGCTCGGTTACGTCGAAAAGTGCAGCCTGGCCGATCGGATAACATACGGCCGGCCACCTTCCCATGATCAAACCGACGGAGTGTTTTCAGTGATTCAACCGACCCAAGTATTCAAGGACAACCTCGCGCAACTGCCGGCCATCGACGGCGTCGCGCGCATCGATCTCGTCGGCGCGAACGGCGACGTGGTCGCGACCATCGAGAACCAGCCGGGCAAGCAGGGCTCGCTCGCGGTGTACAACTACCTGAAGCAGGCATTCGGCACGCTCGACGCGAACGCCGCCGAGCACGGCCTCGCGATATTCGCCGAGCATACGGCCGACGCGCGCAACCGTCCGGGCGCGCACCCGAACGTCGATCGTCTGCTGGCGATCGTCGCCGGCGGCGAAGCGCTGCGGATCGACGTCGTCGCGAAAGGCTGAGTCGTCGGCGGCACGCGCGCGGAAAGCCGCGATCGTCGCGTCCGTATTTCTCGCTCCGGAGACTGCCCGCGTGCCGCGTTTCATTTCCCTGCCCTTGGTCCACCGTTTCGCTGCTGCCGCCGCGATCGCGGCCGTTGCCTGTGCCGCATTCGGCGGCACGGCATCGGCCGATCCGCTGCGGACGGCCTCCGAGATCGCCGGTGCATCGCTGGTGCCGCTCGGCGTGCTGCCGCATTCGCCGGAGAACGGGGCGCTCGATCCGTTTTGCACGCGATATCGCGCGAAGACGACCACCGCAGCCGGCCGTGAAGTCGCGAAGCGCGACTGGATCGTGACGTCCGAGGCGCCGCTCGGGCGCTACACGGTCGTCACGTTCTCGAGCGGCTTCAGCGCCGGCACGAGCGCGATCTGCTTCGCGCGCAACGGCAACATCGGCGTGTTCGACGGCACGACGCTCGTCGCACTCGGCTATACCGCGCGCAAGGCCGGCTGGCAGCTCGGCTCGGTCGATCGGCTGGACAGCGGCGCGCTGCTGATCTGGGGCGGCGACGGCCCGGCGCCGCCGGTCGGCGAACTGCACGAAGACAACGGCAGCCTGCGGCTAACCCGTGTCGCCGCCGAAAGCACGCACTGCAACGGCCGCGCGGCCGTGCCGAACGTGTACGGCAAGCCGCTCGACGCGGCACGCAGGATCCTGATCGCGCATGGCTGGCAACCGCTGCGCCCGCGCGAACAGCCGGACGCGATGGACGGCGCGGCGACGCTCGCGAAGCACGGCATCATCGAAGCCGAAGCGTGTTCGGGCACCGGGATGGGGTATTGCGCGCTGCGCTACCGGAATGCGGCCGGCGTGCTCGGCGTGACGACGGTCGGCGGCGAGCCGGACAAACCTTCGGTGAACACCGTGATCGACTATCAGGTCGCGTGTCGCAAGCAGTGAGCGGTGCGCCGATCGCGCGTGCGCAATGCATGCGTCGCGCTACGATCCGCACCGTCCGGCCATCGTCCGTTCGTTCGATTGACCGGCCCCGCGCGCGCTCCTAAACTGACCTCCCTTTTACGTCGCACCGACAAAAGGGACTGCCATGATCGACCTCTCCACACTCGCGCTGTTCTCTGGCGCGTGTCTCGCGCTGACCGCCACGCCCGGCCCCGACATGCTGCTGATCGCGTCCCGCAGCGTGAGCCAGGGCCGGCGCGCCGGCTTCGCGACGCTCGCGGGCATTCAGGCCGGCACCTACTGCCACGCGCTCGCGGCCGCGCTCGGGTTGTCGCAGCTCTTCGTCGCGGTGCCGCTCGCGTATGACGCCGTGCGCTTCGCGGGCGCCGCGTATCTGCTGTATCTCGCGTGGAAGACGTTCCGGTCGGATGCGACCGCGCTGTCGCCCGTCGCATCGCCACGCCGCCACTCGACCGCCGCGATCTTCCGCCAGGGCCTGACGACGAACCTGCTGAACCCGAAGATGGCGCTGTTCGTGCTCGCGCTGTTCCCGCAGTTCGTGCGGCCCGAGCACGGTTCGATCGCCGTGCAGATTCTCGTGCTCGCGACGGTGCTGAACCTGATCGGGATCGTCGTGAACGGCGCGGTGATTCTCTCCGCGAGCCGGCTGAGCCAGCGGATCGGCGCGCGCCGCCGGCCGTCGAAGCTGCCGCAGTACCTGCTCGGGTCGGTGTTCGTGGGGCTGGCCGCGCGGCTTGCGGTGGCGGGGCGTCCGTAGTTGTGAACGGATCAGGCAATCGCACCGGTGCAATCGAATAAGCGAGGTTTGAAATGACACCATATGACCCACTGCGCGAGCATGCATTGGCCGACCCCGAGGTACGTGCCGAATACGAACGAGTGAACCGCGAGGAATTCGTGCCGCTCGATGCAATGCTTGCTGCGCGACGAGCGGCCGGTACGACGCAAGCCGATACCGCCGATGGATCGAAAACGAGCGCGACCTTCGTGAAGTGACACCGGCTTGCGTCAGTACCCGATTCAGGCGCAGCCCGGATTGTCACGTTCGGACACGTTTTCGACGTGCTCGCGCGTATCCGCCACCACCCGCAATGCGCCGCTCTCGAGCAGGCTCGCCGGCGTCACCGTGCGGCGGCGCCACGGAATCCGGCCGAAGTACCAGATCTTCCAGAAGCCGAGCGGATGATCGGGATTCCGGCGCAGCAGCATGTCGAAGGTCTCGACGTCGCCGAGCACGATCCGCGTCGCATCGCGTACGACTTCGCGCACGAACCGCGAGCAGAACTGCCGGCGCGACGCGAGATTGAAACCCGTGTCGTACACCACGCCGATCCGGCGCATCGCCGCGTCGACGAGCCGGCGCCGCTGCGCGGCATCGAGCGGCTGCTTGAGTCGCGCGATCACGCATGCGCCGCGATCGGAGCGCGCGAGAAACCGCGACATCGTCGTCACGCGCGACAGCGGAAACGTGCTCTCCGCGATCAGCACCTCGCCGCCGCGCGCGCCGACGACGATCCCGACGTGGTTCGTCCACGAGCGCGTCGCGCTCGCCACTTCGAGAAACGGCCGCGCGGTCACGCGAATGAACACGATGTCGCCGATCTCCGGTTCGACCGGCATCGGCACGTCATGCGTTTCGGGAGAACCCACGTAGAAGGGACGCCGCCGGCCTGCGCCGGGCGAGCGGATCATGAGCGGCTGGCAGCCGGTATCGACGACCATACGGACCTCGCACGAGTAGTGATGGCGCGAGCATGTCAGCAGTGGCCGTGCGCCGCACCCGCTTCATGTGCGAGGGCGGGGTTTCGCGCCGCCCGGTGGCGGATTTCGATACCGGCGTGAAGCGGCGCGCAGGCGCCGCAGCCTTCAACGCGTCGCGCCCAGCGCCACGCGCAGCCGCTCCATCAGCTGCGTGTAATGCCGCAGCACGTCGTCCTTCGGCACGACGTTCGCGGTCGCGAAACGATCGGCCCACACCGGCTTCCACTCGTACGAACCGTGCACGCTGCGATCGCCGTCGGGCGCCTGGATCAGCGAGCGGATCCGCGCGTCGCGGCCCGGGCCCGTATGCACGTCGAACAGCGCGTGAATGTACGTGTGATACGCGTCGTACACGTCGTCGTCGAACAGGTAGCGATAGATATGGAACGTGCGGTCGAGGTCGCGTTTCGCGCGGATCACGTCGTCCGGCGAGATGTCCTTCCAGTAGCCGATCCACGTGTAGAAGCACAGCAGCGCGTTGAGCTGCGGCGCGACGGCGTCGTACAGCGCCAGCCGCTTCTCGATCAGCCTCTGGTTGGTCCACTGCACGAGTTCGAGCCGCTTCAGCCGGCGCGCGACGAGCCAGCCGAGACACGCGACCGACAACGGCGTCAGCACGCCGAGCACGAGCTTGACGATTTCCAGCGAATTCCACGGGGTGTTGATTGGCTGCATGAATGACCCGACAAGAAGAAACGCCTTCGCTTCAACGCATGACCCGGCGCGCAGCGCCGCGCGCCCGATCGCGTCGACATTGACCGTTAGTTGCTTGCGCATCGAACGTCGCACGACCGCTCCGGCAACGCGTGTGACGTGACCGACCTCGCCAGTTTATCCGGCGATTGTCACCGCGCGATGACCATTCGTCGACGCGTCGCCGCCTACCCGCATCGCACTATGTCGGCAGCGCCGACGTGAGCTTGACCTTCTGCATCGGAATGTCGGTCTTCACGCTGAGTACGCCGGGAATGCGCGTCAGGTATTCCATCTGGAAGCGCCGGTAGTCGTCGATGTCGGCGGCGACGACGCGCAGCAGGAAATCGCAATCGCCGGCCATCAGGTGGCATTCGACGACTTCCGGCATCTGCTGGACGGCCTCCGAGAAACGGTTCACCGATTCCGCGTCCTGCCCCTTCAGCCACACGCGCGTGAAGATCGTGAGCCCCTTGCCGACTTTCGCGGGATTCAGCACGGCCACGTATTTCTCGATCACGCCCGCTTCCTCGAGGAGCCGCACGCGCCGCAGGCACGGCGACGGCGACAGCCCGACCTCGTGCGCGAGTTCCACGTTCTGCATCCGGCCGTCGCGCTGCAGCGCGCTCAGGATCCGGCGGTCGATAGCGTCAAGTTTCATTTGGCATCCAATTCCAAAAAATTCATGTATTGCGCGTTCAATGCCAAATTCTGAGAAAAATCTGGCGACAACGCAACCCGATTCGAGTCAAAAAAGCAGACAATCCCTCCCCCGAAGGAGGAGTAATGAGCAGTAGCGTTTCAACGTCGTCCGGGCTTCGCGACAAGCCCGCCTATGTCGCCGAGATGGGTCGCGGTTTGCGCGCGGCACTGCCCGTCATGCTGGGTTTCGTGCCGTTCGCGCTCGTGCTGGGCGCGCAGGCCGCGCAAAAAGGGCTGAGCCTGTTCGAGGTGCCGATGATGACGGGCCTGAACTTCGGCGGCGGCTCGGAATTCGCGGCGATCCATCTGTGGACGTCGCCGCCGCACATCGCGCTGATCGTCGCGATGTCGTTCCTCGTGAATTCGCGCCACATCCTGATGGGCGCTGCATTCGAGCCGTATATCCGGCGCCTGCCGCGCCGCCGCGCGTTCGTCGCGCTGTTCTTCATGTGCGACGAGAGCTGGGCGATGTCGCTCGCCGACGCGAGGGCCCGCTCGGCCACGCACATCAGCGTGCCCTATTACGCGGGCATCTGCATGGGGCTCTACCTGACGTGGATCTCGATGACGACGCTCGGCGCGGCGGTCGGCCCGACGATCGGCAACGTCGAGCAGTACGGCTTCGACATGGCGTTCACGGCCGTGTTTCTGGTGCTGCTGCGCGGCATGTGGAAGGGGGTGCGTGCGAGCCGCCCGTGGTTCGTGAGCCTCGTCGTCGCGGCAGCGACGCATCTCGCCGTGCCCGGCGCGTGGTACGTCGCGGCCGGCGCGTGCGCGGGGCTGATCGCCGCGCTGCTGTGGGAGCCGCGCGATGCCTGAGCTTCCGGATTTCAGCACCGTCACGACGATCGTGCTGATGGCGTCGACGACCTATCTGTCGCGCATCCTCGGCTACGTGCTGCTGCGCAACCGCACGCTGAGCCCGCGGATGGCGTCGGTGATGGAGAACGTGCCGGGCTGCGTGCTGATCTCGGTGATCGCGCCGGCCTTCGTGTCGACGCGCCCCGCCGACCTGCTCGCGCTCGCGATCACCCTCGTCGCGGCGACGCGCCTGTCGATCCTGCCGACCGTCATCGTCGGCGTCGTGTCGGCCGGCCTGCTGCGCTACCTGCTCGGCTGAGCGTTTCCGGCCGCCGCCTCGACGGCACATTCAACGACGAACGGGCGCGCGCTGCGCCCGTTTTCACGTTCGCGCCAGACTGCGACGAATGCGCGACACGACGATCCTCACGCCGGAGTGCTAGCCTTGTGGCTTGCGCCGCGCAGGCAGCGGCGCTGCACGCTCCCTCCCATCGCCCATCTCCGCGAGGATCGTCCCGATGCAAGAAACCCGCCCGCTGTTCGACCGCGTCCTGCTCACCAACGACGACGGATTCGACGCCCCCGGCCTGGAAGTACTCGAACAGGTCGCCACGCAACTGGCACGCGAAGTGTGGATCGTCGCGCCGGCGGAAGACCAGAGCGGCACGTCGCACTCGCTGAGCCTGCACGAACCGCTGCGCGTGCATCGCAAGGGCGAGCGCCGCTTCGCGGTGCGCGGCACGCCCGGCGACTGCGTCGCGATCGCGGTCAGCCACCTGATGAAGGATGCGCGGCCCGACGTCGTGCTGTCCGGCGTGAACCGCGGCGCGAACCTCGGCACCGAAACGGTGTTTTCCGGCACGGTCGGCGCCGCGATGACGAGCATGCTGGTCGGCGTGCCGGCCATCGCGCTGAGTCAGGCATTCACCGATCGCAACGCAGTGCCGTGGAGCACCGCGCTCGCGCATGCGCCGGACGTCATTCGCCGGCTCGTCGCCGCCGGCTGGGACAGCGACGCCTGCCTCAACGTGAATTTCCCGCCGCGGCCGGCCGACGACGTGCGCGGCCTGAAGGTGACGAACCAGGGCGCCGGCACGCTTCAGGGCGTCGAGATCGTGTCGGGGCGCGATCCGCGCGAGATCGACTATCACTGGCTGAAGCTCGCGCGCGCGCCGCGCGACGACGACGCGGATTCGGAAACAGTCGCACTCGGCGAAGGCCATATCGCGGTCACGCCGCTGAAGTTCGAGCGCACGCACGACCAGGCGCTCGCGCGGCTGCGGTCGAATCTCGGCTGATCGTCCGCGCCTTCAGACAGCGCCGGCGGTCGCGCACGGGACACGCGCGCCGCCGCCGTGTCACCGCCTCACGTCAGGTTCAATCCGCCGTCGAGCATCACGATCTCGCCCGTCATGTAATCGGACGCGACGAGCATCGCGACCGTCTGCGCGATGTCGTCCGGCGTCGCCGCGCGACGCATCGGCGCCCGCTCGCGCCATAGCTGCTGCGCGTCCGTCCAGTCGGCGGTCAGCGGCGTATCGACGAGCCCCGGCGCCACGGCATTGACGCGAATCGCCGGTGCGAGCGTGCGTGCGAGCAGCCGTGTCGTGTGATTGAGCGCGGCCTTCGCGGCCGCATACGGGATCGACGCGCCCTTCGGCCGCACGCCCGCGTGCGAACTGACGTTCACGACACACCCGGCGCGCCCGTGCGATGCCGCCTCGCGCAGCGCGGCCTCCGCTTCGGCGACGAGCCGGAACGGCGCGATCACGTTGATCTCGTGCATCTCGCGCCACACGTCGGGCGTGGCGGCCGCGAGGTCGTCATGCGCAATCACGCGGCTGACGCCCGCGTTGTTGACGAGCACGTCGAGCCGACCGTGCACGGCGAGCGCGTCGCGAATCAATCGCACACGCTCCGTATCGTCCGCGAGATCGGCCTGCACGTAGGCGCCGCCGAGTTCGCGCGCCATCGCGCGCCCGGTGTCGGCCGACCTGCGCGAATGCAGGATCACCGCGTAGCCGTCCGCCGCCAGGCGGCGCGCGACGGCTGCGCCGATTCCCGACGTCGAGCCGGTGACGAGCGCGACCGGCCGCTGCACGCGCGACGCGCGCGGCTCGACGGCGGCTTCGGTGTCGGGGGCCGTTTCGGCAATCGGGGCAGACATCGGCGGAAGCGGCGCGTCCATGGCGTGGATCCCGTTCAGTGGCGTTCCCGCATCATAAGCGCGACGGGGTCGCGAGAAGCAAATTCATGCTTTGGATCGCTGCCACCGATGCATCAGCCAGAACACAAAGCCCGCCATTGCCCCCAGGCCCACGAACGCCAGGAACCCCAAAGCGGCCGACAAGCCTTCCTTGAAAACATCGTCGTTCCAGATGGCGGTGTAAATGAAATAGGTGGCGATCCACGTCAGCAACCCCGTGATGCTGCCGCACAGGCACGATGAAATCATCGACACGCGCCAGTATTTCGTGACGAGCAGATATTGCGGAATCGCAAACGCTGCCGTGCCGAGGTACGCGATCGGCACGGAATACTTGAGCGACCCCGGATCGTCGGCCAAATACGACCACACCAGGCCGGGCACGAGGGCAGCGAGCGCAAAAGCAAGAAAAGGTATCTGACGCATCGAAGCAGGCAGCCGCTAGCTGCAGCCGTTCCATTGGAATCAAGCTCGTTCGGCGCACGAATCCGGAGATGGCGTGCAATCGGCCGTCACGGCCGCTTCGGCAACTCGACATACTCCTCGAGCTCGCCCGCGATATAAAGCCGCTTGCCGATTCGCGGGTATTCGCAGACGTCGTGTTCGAGCCGCTGCCCGCCGACGAGCAACTCCAGCGGTGCCTCGCCGGTGTTCTGCACCGTATGCGCTTCGCCGCCGCGCGGGAAGCCGATGAAATCGCCGGGCCCGATTTCACTCGCGCGTTCGCCGATCGTGACCGAGCCCGTGCCGGACAGCACGTACACGAACTCTTCTTCGTACAGGTGACGGTGATATTCGGCCGATTCGTGACCGGGCATCAGCGTGAGCAGGTGAACGCCGAATTGCGTCAGGCCGGTCAGGTCGCTGAGTTGTCGCTTGAGTCGGACGGCATTGGGATTGAGCGAATGCACCGCGCGCGTCGGTTCCATCTTCGCGATATCGGCGGCCTTCAGCAGTTCCCGGGGAAAGGGAGTCGACATGGGGATCTCGCAAGCGTGAATGCTTCTGTTGGACGCGGTGCCGGTGCGGCCCGCGCAGCGGCTATTGTCCGACATTTTCACGCGTGCAAGGGTGCGCACGGCCGCGCTGCACTTCGTCGAATGCCTGAATGTTGCGTCCGCAACCGTTACGGCCGCGGACATCAGACGCTCAGCGCACGTGCACGCCGCGCAGCTCCGTCAGCAACGCGATGAGCCGATCGACGTGCGCGTCTTCCGTGCGCCACGACGACACGCTGATCCGGAACGCCGGCCGCCCCTGCCACACGGTCGCGCCGAACCACACGTCGCCCGATGCCTGCGCGGCGTCGAGGATCGCGGCGGTTTCGTCGTCGGTGCCGGCGCGCACGAGCACCTGGTTCAGCACGACGCGGTTCAGCACGTCGTAGCCGGCCGCACGCAAGCCGTCCGCGATCCGCGCCGCCTGCGCGCAGTGCCGCTCGACCATCGTCGCCACGCCGGCGCGGCCGAGCGAGCGCAGCGCGGCCCATACCGGAATGCCACGTGCACGCCGCGAGAATTCGAGATTCAGGTTCTTCTGCGCATCCTGCGCGCCGCTCAGGTACACGGCGTCGCTGTTCATCGCGGTGGCAAGCGCGGCCGCGTCGCGGCAGATCACCATCGCGCCGTCGTACGGCGTGTTGAGCCACTTGTGGCCGTCGGTCGTCCAGCTGTCCGCGCCGTCGATGCCGTCCGTCAGCGCCCGCTTCGACGACGCGCGCGCCCACAGGCCGAACGCGCCGTCCACGTGCACCCACGCGCCGGCCGCCTTCGCGGGCGGAATCAATGCCGCGAACGGATCGAATTCGCCGGTGTTCACTTCGCCGGCCTGCACGCAGAGGATCGTCATGTCGTCGAGCGGCGGCAACTGCACGGGGTCGATGCGGCCGTGCGCATCGACCGGCGCCACGACGATGCGCTTCATCCCGAAGCCGAGCACGCGCAGCGCCTTCTTCACCGTGATGTGCGCGAGCGCGGAGATCACGACCTTCACTTCCGGCGCGCCGATCAGGCCGTCCTCGTCGATATCCCAGCCCTTGCGCGCGAGCAGCGCGCGCCGTGCGGCCACCAGCGCGACGAGCGTGCAGGCCGTCGCGCTCGTGCCGAAGCCGACCGCGCTGCCTTCCGGCAACCCGAGCGCATCGACGACCCAGCGCGCGGCCTGGCGCTCGAGCGTCGCAGCCACCGGCGAATTCGCATACGACGACGCGCACTGGTCCCACGCGAGCATCAGCCGCTCGGCCGCCGCCGCGGCCGGCAGCGCCGCGCCGATCACGAAGCCGAAGTAGTTCGGGCCGTTCGATGCGACCGTCGCGGGCGTGCCGTGCTCGTCGAGCAGGCGCAGCACGTCGTCGGCCGGGCGGCCCACATCGGGCAACGGTTCGTCGAACGCGGCGAGGCCGGCCAGCGCGGCTGCGTCGGGAAACGCGCGCCGGTAGTCGGTTGCAGCCAGATACGCGTGCGCGCGCCGGTCGGCGTCGGCCAGCAGTGCAAGTTCGTCCATGTCGATTGCCTCGGTGAGCGTCAGAGTTGCGAGAGATCGCGGCCGAGCTGCTGCAGCGCGCCGTCGATCCGCTTGTAGTACGTGAACTTGCCGACGCGGGTCGCCCGCACGAGCCCGGCGTCCGCGAGGATGCGCATGTGGCGCGTGGTCGTGGCCGGCGCGATGCCGAGCTTCTCGGTGATATACGTGCAGCACACGCCGAGCTCGTCGAAGTCGCCGTGCGGCTGCGGCGGGAAATGCTCGCGCGGCTCCTTGAGCCAGCGCAGCACGGCCAGACGGCTTTCGTTGGCCAAGGCGCTGATCCGGTTAACGTCGTCCATGAGGTGCGGTTTCGTTTGACGTTTTGAATATTAGCTAAATGACGAAATGTGGGCAAATGGTTTGGCGAGGGATTTCAGCCGGCGATGCGATCGCAGCGAGATCGACGCGGGAACGTGTGGCGACGTGTTACGCCGCCGTCAGCGCCTGCGCCAGCCTGTCGATCAACGCGCGCACGCGCCTGGGCTGCGCGGTGCTGCCCGGATAGACGATCTGCAAGTCGACTTCGCCCGGCGAGAAGTCGCGAAGCACTTCGACGAGCGCGCCAGACGCCAGATCCTGCTCGACATCGACCAGCGACTTCAGCGCAATGCCATGCCCCGCGACGCACCACGCACGCACGAGCGCGCCGTCGTTGGCGACGCGCCGGCCGCGCACCATCACGCGCTTCGTTTCCCCTTCGATGCTGAACGGCCATTCGGCATAGAGGTCCGGCCCGAAGCGCATCACGATGCAGTCGTGAGCAGCAAGATCGTCCGGATGCGTGGGCGTGCCGTGCGCGGCCAGATACGCGGGCGACGCACACACCACGCGCCGCGCGCGGCCGAGCGAACGGCTGCGCAGCGAACTGTCCGCGAGCGTGCCGCGACGGATCGCGAAATCGAGGCCCTGCCCGACGAGATCGACGTAGCCGTCGCCGAGATGCAGATCGACCGTGACGCCCGGATGCTCGGCGAGGAACGCATCGACGACGGGCACCACGCGCTCGCGCCCGAGATCGGCCGGCGCGCTCAACCGCACGGGCCCCGACAGCGTCTGCACGCCCAGCCGCACGCGGCTTTCGAGTTCGTCGGCCTCGGCCAGCAGGCGCCGCGCGCCGTCGACGAGCGTGCGGCCCTCGTCGGTCAGGCTGATCGCACGCGTCGTGCGCGTGAGCAGCGCCGCGCCGTAGTGGCGCTCGAGCGCCGTCAGCCGCTCGGACACCGTGGCCGGCGACAGCCCGACCTCGCGTCCCGCCGCGGCGAGCCCACCCTTCTCCACGATGCGCAGGAACAGCGCGAGGTTGTCGAGCAGCATTGTTCGCCTCTTCCGAAGGATATTTTCGCTATCTTCAGGATTATCGGGAAAAGTCGCAAACGGTACAGTGGTCGCCTGACGTTCGACATGCGGCCTCGCCCCGCTCACACGACACAAGGAAACGCACATGGAATACCGTACGCTCGGCCGTTCCGGCCTCAAGGTTCCCGTCCTGAGCTTCGGCGCAGGCACCTTCGGCGGCAGCGGCCCGCTGTTCAGCGCATGGGGCAACACGGGCGCGGACGAAGCGCGGCGCCTGGTCGACATTTGCCTCGAAGCCGGCGTCAACCTGTTCGACACGGCCGACGTGTATTCGGACGGCGAATCCGAGCGTGTGCTCGGCGCCGCGATCAAGGGGCGCCGCGACCAGGTGCTGATCTCGACGAAGACGGGCCTGCCGACCGGCAGCGGCCCGAACGACGCGGGCACGTCGCGCGCGCGACTGGTACGCGCCGTCGACGACGCGCTGCGTCGCCTCGACACCGACTACATCGACCTGCTGCAGTTGCACGCGTTCGATGCGGGCACGCCGGTCGAGGAGGTGATGTCGACGCTCGACGATCTCGTGCGCGCGGGCAAGCTGCGCTATCTCGGCGTGTCGAACTTCGCCGGCTGGCAGATCATGAAGTCGCTCGCGGCGGCCGACCGGCACGGCTGGTCGCGTTATGTCGCCAACCAGGTCTACTACTCGCTCGTCGGCCGCGACTACGAATGGGACCTGATGCCGCTCGGCGCCGACCAGGGCCTCGGGGCGCTCGTGTGGAGCCCGCTCGGCTGGGGCCGGCTCACCGGCAAGATCCGCCGCAATGCGCCGCTGCCCGAAGGCAGCCGCCTGCATGAAACGGCCAGCTACGGGCCGCCGGTCGATGACGAACGCCTGTACGACGTGGTCGATGTACTCGACGCGATCGCGGAAGAAACCGGCAAGACCGTGCCGCAGATCGCGCTGAACTGGCTGCTGCAGCGGCCGACCGTGTCGTCGGTGATCATCGGCGCGCGCAACGAGGAACAGTTGCGGCAGAACCTCGGCGCGGTCGGCTGGGCGCTGACCGATGCGCAGGTCGCGAAGCTCGATGCGGCGAGTGCAGTGGAAGCGCCTTATCCGCACTTTCCGTATCGCCGGCAAGAGGCGTTCGCGCGGTTGAATCCGCCGATGCGCGGGTAAGGGGCGGCGGTGACGCGGCTGCGTACCGACGTCAAGCCGGCACGCGTGCGTGACCAAGCTGCACGACCTTGTCGGTCGCACCGATCACCGAGCGCCGGTGCGTGATCGCAATCACCGTGACGTCGCGGGCCAGCAACCGCACGTGTTCCATGATGTCGCGCTCCGTCGCTTCATCGAGTGCGGAACTCGCCTCGTCGAGAAACAGCACGCTCGGTTTGCCATACAGCGCTCGCGCAATCGCGATGCGCTGGCGCTCGCCGCCGGACAGTTTCAGTCCGCGCTCGCCGACCGTCGTGCGAAACCCGTCCGGCAAGCCGTCGATGAACGGCAGGATCGCGGCCTTCGCGGCCGCGTCGCGCAGGCGCTGCGCGTCGCGCGGCCGGCCGAGCAGGATATTGTCCTCCAGGCTTTCGTTCAGCAACACGACGTCCTGCGGCACGACGGCGACCGTGCCGTACCAGTCGGCGCGGTCGATCGTCGCGAGATCGACGCCGTCGACGAGAATGCGCCCCTCGTTCGGCTCGATCGACTTCAGCGCCAGCTTGAACACCGTCGATTTTCCCGCGCCCGTTTCACCGACGACGAACGTGATCGCACCGCGCCCGGCAACGAAATCCACGCCGGTCACGCCACGCCCGTTGCCGTATGCATAGCCGACGCGCTCGAACACCACGCGCCCTTCGCGCGGCACGAACGCCGACGCGGGCGACACCTGCCGCTCCTCGGGTGCCGTCCACAGTGCCGCGAACGGCACGAGCGCCGCGCGGGAGCGCGCGCATTCGTCGATCGAGCGCGCGAGCATCTCGAATGGCAGGTTCATTTGCAACAGCAGCGTGTTGAACAGCACGAGGTCGCCGATCGACAGCACACCGGCTTCATGGCGCGGCAACAGCAGCCAGAACGTCACCGAGAACTGGATCGCGAGACCTAGGCCGAGCAGCGCAAGAAAGCCGACATGCTGCATCACGTACGCACGCCAGTTGTCGCGCTCGGCGCGCGCCTTCTCCGAGAAGCGCTCGCTCATCCAGCGGTGGCTGCCGAAATGCCGGAGCGTTTCCATCGCGTTGATCGCACCGCCGACGAAGCGCGCATTCTCCTGACCGGCCTCGATCGCGCGGTCGAGATACGCCCGCGAGCGCCGCGCGGACACAATCGCGATCGTCACCGCCAACACCCCGTACACGGCGGTGATGACCACCACGTCGAGATTGATCAGCGCGCCGAGCGTGACGAGCGTCAGCACGATCTGCAGCGTGCCGGGGATCAGGTCCGTCAGCGCGAGCTGCACGAGCACCGACAATGCGCGGCTCCCGCGTGTGTTCGCGTTCTGGATTTCCGCTGGATTGTGCTCGACGAAGAAGGCCGTGGTCTTCTTCAGGATGCGCTCGAAGAAGCGGGTGCTGGTGATGAATCCCAGATTCGAGGAACTCATGAAGGCAAGGTACTGCACCACGCGTTGTAGCGCGCTGGACAGGCCCAGCAGCACCGCGTAGAGCACGAAGCCCAGGATCAGCGCGTGGAGCACGCCACGATGCGACAGCGCATCGATCAGGCGCGAGAACAGATAAGGCGCGGCGACGGCGGTTGTACTCGACAGGATGACGACCGCCACGACAGCCAGCAACATCAGGCGATCGGCTTTCCAGTAGGCCCGCAGGACCTCGGTGATCGGATGCAACGCTCGGGATTCGTTCATGGCGCGATGAACCAGGCACGATACGGCCGGGGTGGCGACAACGGGCGAAAAGTCTAACAGGTCGAAAGGAAACCTGTTGCGCCGTTCGGGCCGCGCGGCGGCAGCGCCTGCGGCCGCCCGCGTGGCACCAGAAAGCGAGGGCGTCATGGGCCTACCCGTCGTGTCGCGAACTTCCTATCGCAGAGGCCTGCGACGTGCCCGCCGGACGGGCAACGCACCCACTCCTCGAAAGGATCGCAAACATGAGCGCCACCGACACCGGCCTGACCGTACGCGCAGTCCGGGAAGACGACTACGACCAATGGCTGCCGCTGTGGGACGGCTACAACCGCTTCTACGGCCGCTTCGACGACACCGCGCTGCCGCTGCACGTCACGCAGCTCACGTGGTCGCGCTTCTTCGACGGGTACGAACCCGTGCACGCGCTCGTTGCCGAGCGTGACGACAGGCTCGTCGGACTCGTGCATTTCCTTTATCACCGCAGTACGACGCACGCCGGGCCGTCCTGCTATCTGCAGGATCTGTTCACGCTCGACAGCGAACGCGGCAAAGGCGTCGGCCGCGCGCTGATCGAAGCCGTGTATGACGCCGCGCGCCGGCATCGCGCCGAACGCGTGTACTGGCAGACGCACGAGACGAATCACACGGCGCAGCGGCTCTACGACACCGTCGCGGAGAAAACGGGCGGGATTGTTTACCGGAAGGCGCTGCCGCGTTGAGTGCGCCGGGGCGAGCACTCACTCCAACGGCCGTGCCTTGATCCACAGAAACAGCGGCACGCGCGCCCACTGTTTCAACGCACTGAGTACTGGAACGCAAGCAAGCGCCGCTTGGATTGATCCGCACAATCGAGCGCGATGCTCGATCGCAGTCGTGGTCGCTTCGACAGCCTGGTTGGTAGCACCCAGGACACAGAATCTCTATTCACGTCCGTTTTTGTATCTCTTGGGCTACAAATGACGACATTGGCAGATGTAGCAGAGATGCTGAGAGATGCTCGTCATGCAGCGGGGCTTCCATATATGTAGGTACGTTACTACACTGCGTGGATCCATGTCATTCCTCTCCCTGCCCGGCGGGTTCCTCGCGATACCTGTAGCAACGTCCTACAGTTACGAGAAACAACCCGCACCGCCGCGCCTCGCCCCCGCTCGACGATGCGCACCCGATTCCGAGGAAAGTCCATGCCGAGCATCCTCGCCGCTCCCGCCAATCTCCCCCCGAGCCCCGTCGCGGCGGAAACGCGCATGGTGCACGATGTGGCGACGCTGCAGCCGGCCGACTACCGTTCGGCGGATGGTGCATCGTGGGTCATTTCAACCATTACACCGGCCAGGGACAGCGGCGAGAACGTCACCGGCACGACGTACTTCGACACCGCGAAAGGCCGGACCGTCCCCGTGCCCGACGCGCGCCGCCGCTACGCGAATCGCGGCACGTGGCAGGTCATCGCGAGTTCGAGCCCGTCGGTGCCCGCGACGGGCCGCTACGACTGGCTGACGCTCGCATGGCTGCCGATCAACCGGAGGCCGCTGCCGCAAACGCCCGAGCATCTGTATTCGCCGTTCATTCGCGGCGGCACGATCGTCTATCGGTGGAATCCGGCGGCCGAAGGCGGCGAGCAGTTCGGCAACGTGCGGATGATCTTTCCGGAATGGACGCAGCAGGTGGCCGATGCGCTGCGGTCCGTGCAGAACGGCGCGTCAAGCACGCCGCCTGCGCTCGAACGCCTGAAAACAGACGGCAACCCGATGGCCGCCGTGCTCGACTTCGGCGCTGCGCTGCAGGAAGAACCGGCGGAACGGATCGTCGCGCAACTGCCTGCGTTGCTGCGGGTGAAGGATCGGCACGAACTGTCGGCGCTCGTGTACCTGTGCCTGTCCACGCCGCACGCGGAAGACCGGCCACGCTTCGTCGAAACGATCAACCAGGCCATCGCGGACACCGACGACCGCGCACGCCTGCTGGCCATCGCATACGGCGCGGTCGCCGCGGGGCGGACGCAACCGGTTCCGTTCCGCGACAGTACGCTGAGGGCGCTCATCGACGACGTGTTCGGCGTGCTGAAACGGCGGACGGCGGCGCTCGGCGTGCCCGTCGGGGAAGGGACGCCGTGGTATGAGTTCTTTACGGCGTATCGGTTGGGTGAAGCGGTGCCGGGCAACGGCCGGTAATCGCTCGCCGCACATTGTCTCGACCATTCTCCGGTGCAAATGCGCCGCGTCGGCCGAACGCCGAATCGATTCTCGATCTATTCGACGAATTGAATCGGATCGCGCCGTGCTAGATTCCAGCTCGGCCATAGCGCCCATTCAAATAACCTCAATCAAAAGACCAAATCATGAAATCTCTTATCCGTCATGCCGCGCTGGCATTCGTGACGATCGGCTTCCTGTCGGGCTGCGCCAGCAGCGTGACGCGCGACGCCAGCGGTCCGGCAGGGGCCGCCGTAACCGCATCGACGACCCAATTCGGCAAGAAACCCGTGATCGTGAAGGTCACGCTCGACAAGGCCGCGCAGGAAGCGTTGAAAGAAAACCTGAAGTTCGACGCGAAGAAACTGCAGGAGAAAATCGAACACGCACTGGACGCACGCCAGCTGCTGGCCAAAGCGGATGCGACCGACGCGATGCACCTGAACGTCGAAGTCACCGGTATTCGCGTTCGCTCGAGTTTCTCGGCCGTCATGTTCGGCTTCATGGCCGGCAGCGATTACGTCGACGGGACCGTCACGCTCACCGATGCCGACAACCATCCGGTCGACCACTTCAAGGTGTCGGCGTCGTATGCGCTCGGCGGTATCGCCGGCATCGACAGCATGCGCATGGACTGGCTGTACGAGAAATTCACCGA
Organism: Burkholderia sp. BCC1972; assembly: GCF_905339605.1. NCBI lineage: Bacteria > Pseudomonadati > Pseudomonadota > Betaproteobacteria > Burkholderiales > Burkholderiaceae > Burkholderia > Burkholderia sp. BCC1972. Next base: position 26,558 of record NZ_CAJPGH010000009.1, read on the forward strand.
GAAGACGCTCGCGACGCTCGATCCGGCGACCGCGGCAACGCAAGCCGACGCGGCAGCGGCAGCGTCGAAGAAGCTGTAAGACCCGACGCCCGACGGATCGCGGATACGCGGCCCGTCGGGCCATGGCGGCAGCCCCTGTGCCGCCGCCAACGGACAACCTCGCCGGTCGCCGAACCGGGCGTCAGGCAATGCGCGAGTGAATACCCTGTGCTCGCATCTGGCAGCGTTCCTATTCCGTTGAACCAGCCGATATGCATCGGATGCGGCCGCGCCCACAGACCGCCACAAGACACTCACGCCCGCCCGCACGACGACGAAAAAGCGGCCACTCGCGGGAGGAGCGGCCGTCAAGGAGATATCCCTGTTCGGGATGTCGGGGGACACCACATCTCACCGGTACGCGTATTGTTGATGAGCGGAATTCCGCTGACCATCAGACTGGTCTGATTCGCTGCCCTTCCGCATGAAAATCACGCAGTCCTGATCCATGCGCATGCGTCGAATCCGCAATACGCCGTTACGTTCTCGAAGGGAACCCCCATACGTGGCAACCGGTCGAAACGCCGACATCGCCGTCGACGGTTTCATCGCCGCGGCGGACAATCACTTCTCCTCCCCCGCTCGTCCACGTCCAACCGTTCCTTTACATGCTGAGCATCGGTCCCTTCTCGATCCGCATCGTCGCGGTAGCCGCCGCCGCGCTGGTGGCATGGCTCGTCGCGCGTTTCATCCAGCGCCGCCCGCCTGACGGGCATCACAAGACGGCATCGAGCCTGATCCTCGACGTGCTGCTGCTCGGGCTGATCGCCGCGCGCGTCGGCTATATCGCGCAGTGGTGGAGCGACTATGCGGCATCGCCGCGCTCGATCGTCGCGCTCGGCGACGGCGGCTTCGACTGGCGCATCGGCCTGGCAGCCGCCCTGATGTTCGCGGGCTGGCGCTTGCGCCGCTTGCCCGCGCTGCGGCGGCCGGTGCTGGCCGGCATCGTCGCGGGCCTCGGCGCGTGGGGCATCGCGCAAGGCACGCTGGCGACGTTGCAGCAGAGCGCACCGCCGCTGGCCGCGATGCAGCTTCAAACACTCGACGCAGCGCCCGTGCTGCCGGCGAGCTTCGTCGGCAAGCCAGTCGTCGTGAACCTGTGGGCGACATGGTGCCCGCCGTGCCAGCGCGAGATGCCGATTCTCGAACAGGCGCAGCGTGACCATCCTGGTATCACGGTGCTGATGATCAATCAGGGCGAAAATGCGCAGGTCGTGCGTGCGTTCCTCGAACAAAAGGGCCTGCGCTTCGATCACGTGCTGCTCGATCCGTCGCTGCACGCGATGCATGCCTATGGATCGCGCGGACTGCCGACCACGCTGTTCTTCAACGCAAAGGGCGAACTCGTCGAATCGCACATGGGCGAGCTGACCGCCGCGCGGCTGAAGGACGCCGTCGCGCAACGCTTCGGGCAGTAACGCGTGTCGGGGGACGGGAAGCGGCGCGATGCCGACCTGAACATGCCGGGCCTCGACGGCTGCGCGTTTGCGCGGGTGCTGCGCGAGCGCGGACGTTCGAACGCTATCGGCAGTTGCGAATGAGATCCTTGAACGACGTGCGGCGAGCGAGTCGAAGCAATCGGTTGACACGTTCTCTAACACATCGGTTATCGAGCGATGAAGCTACCAGCCTATGCGACTTCCCCGGATTCGTTATGTGGCAAGCATCCGACGCTCTGGCCTGATGGCCAATCGCGATGAATTCGTACATGACCGTGCCCTGACACCGATCGATCTCCGCTAGAGTGGCCACACGTTCTCGCAACGAATAGCACGTTATTTCGGCATGCAAAGCATGAGACGGAGTGATGATGGAAATCCGCTGCGTAAACGAGCGCGGCCCGCTGGTGATAACAGCACCAACGAGCCGCTGACCACAACCAACTCAACCAAGGAGTTGACCATGGCTGGCGCGAATCATAACGCACCGACGTATTTCCGCGATTGTTTTGTCTCCCCGCAATCGTCTCTTCAATCTGGCCGCACCATGCCGCATATCAGGCTGACCGACATGGCGCCACCCGTCATGTATCTGTGGATGAAGCTGTCCGGCCGGTGGATCGAGGCCGCGGGCTTCGATCCCGAGCAGCGCCTGCGGATCGACGTGTCGCACAAGCGGCTGGTGATTACGCCGATCGATGACGCCGCCTGCGCGGCGGTCGAGAACGTGCGAATCCCGGATATCGATTGCGGAACAGGGCAGCAGCGGCAACTTTCGGTGATGACGGAGGAAGCGTAATGAACCACGACGCGTCTAACGAACATACCGACAACGTGCCGGACGATTTCGACTACTACGATGTCGGTGAACTAACGGCGAAGTCCGTGCTTGTACTGAAGCTCAACGCATTGATGGCGTCACGTGGCCTGACCGAGGAAGAGGCTGCGGCGCTCACCGAAATGGCACGGCCTGTGGTCACGCCCGAGCAGCGCGAGCGGCTCCGGAACGTGACGCTGGATCAACTGATGCTGACGCTGGCATCGTTCGGGCAGCATGTGGAAATCGTGGTGCGGCCGGCGGGGGAAGCGGGGCCGGCGGGGATCACCGCTACGGTCTGACGGCGGTCGTAGCCGGAAGAAGGAAGTATGTGGCAGCGGGAAACGCATCAGCGCTCGCATGTGGTCGCGTTAGGAGTAGGTGCTCCAAGTTGCATAGCATGACTGCGGCCGGACCCGGCGGCCGCAGCCGAAGCGGCTCCGGCGCCACACCTGATCAATTTAACGTGGCTGATTGTCACAGCTAATCAGACCAGGCTGATTCTCCGCGAGCTGTGCACGGAGGGCGGCGAATTTCGCCTCCAACTCATCATATGCAGCCTTGATGGTCGGATCCGCAAGCAGATGCGCAGTGTCGGCGGCGGTGTACTTCACCGGTACGTAGCAGTCCGCGTATGTCCTTGCGATGCGTGCTCTAGTCATCGTTGACTCCTCCTTCGATTGCCCGATGGCGATACCGTCCGGGCGGGCCGTGTGAGTGAAACTAGAACGATGACTGCAGCACATGCTCGACACAAAAGAAAAAAGCCGCTGTCGTAAGCAACGACAGCGGCTTACTCGGCGATTCACCCGACCCGCCATCTTCCTGATACACCCGCTTACTGTTGAATCGTCGCCTGCTGTGCCAGCTTGTCGACCACCGCTGCCAGCGCATGTTGTTGCGCCTGCGCTTCGAGCTGCTGACGCAGCACGTGTCGAACTCGACCACCACGTGAATCAACCCGACGGTTGCCGCACTCGCGACCATCCCGATCACGGTGCCTTTCACCAGAAAATCTGCTGCGCTCATCGTCAGTACTCCCTGTCTGATAGTTGCCGAACGATGTCGGCCGGAATACTGCGTATTAAAAAGATCGTCTGACGCGATCACTATCGGACAGGTCTTATTGGCGATCCGCAAACGTAAAAATAGGACTGGGACTACAAGCGGAGCGAGTCGCGACGCCAACGATCCATTCGCTTTCGTACAGCATCAGCAATTCGGACTCGTCCTATTTAGCAATCGGTCACGGCTGCATAAAGTTGAGGTCAAGACGACGCCATACCGATTTGCCCCCCCGAGCACAAGCCACCATGCGCGTCAGAACCGACCCATAACAGACCGCCGCCGCGATACGCGGGCTGACTTCCGGAACGACCCGACATGCAGATCACGACGACCCACGACACGCCCTCGTTCGACAACATCGCCGCGCAGGTACACGGCATCGACAACACGATGCTGGCCACGCTGGTCGATGCGTCGTCGCTCGATGTGGACGACGACGCAGTCGCCACCGCGACGCAAACGCTCATCGATCGCGGCGAAACCGATCGCGCCGCCCAGCTCGCCGCCGCACATTGGGAACTGCGGCCCGACTCGCCGGCGGCTGCATTCAACTGCGGCTACGCAATGCAAATGGCAGGGCGCCACGCGGATGCGATCGCGCCGTATCGCCGCACGCTCCAACTCGCGCCGTCGTGGCCGTCGCTCAAAAACAACCTCGCGCTGGCGATCCGACTGACGGGCGGCGACCCTGACGTGGAATTCGCGCTCATCGACGGCGCGCTCGACGACAACCCCAATGACGAGCGTGCATGGACCAACGCGATCGTCACGCGCATTGACCGCTTCGATCTCGATGGTGCATTGCGTGCGGCCATGCGGGCGGTTGCGCTCGCGCCGGACAATGCGCTGGCGCTGAACAACACGGCCATCGCGCTGAAAGAAGCGCAACGCTGGGACGAAGCCGAGCAATACGCGGCACGTGCTGTCGACCGTGCTCCGCATAACGCGGCGTATCGTCACAACCTGTCGCTGCTCCAGCTTGCGCGTGGTGACTTCGCCTCGGGGTGGCGGAATTACGAATCGCGCTGGGAGGGTTCGGGTGAGCTGCGCGGCAACTTGCCGGTTTTTCCCGCCCCGCGCTGGCGCGGTGAATCGCTGAAAGGCAAGACGCTGCTCGTGTGGGGCGAACAGGGCCTCGGCGACGCGCTGCAGTTCTGCCGCTATGTACCGCTGCTCGCGGAGCGCGTGCGCCGAGAAGGCGGGCGGATCGTGTGGAATGCCTTCCCGATTCTGGGTGCGCTGTTCGAGCGCAGTCTCGCGCAACATGTCGACGTGTTCGACACCAGCACGCAAATCGGGGATCTTCCCGCGTTCGATTTCGAGCTGCCTCTGATGAGCATTCCCCGCATGCTCGGCCTCGACGGTGACGCGATCGCCACGACGACGCCTTACCTGCACGCCGATGCCGGCGCGATCGACGCATGGCGCACGGCGCTCGCCGGCGAGAAGCGGCTGAAAGTCGGCCTCGCATGGACGGGCAGCCTCACGCACCAGCGCAACCGCTTCCGCCGTATCGGCCTCGAACGATTCTCGGATGCCTTCGGCAGCTTGCAACAGGATGTCGCGTTCTACTCGCTGCAGCCTGGTGCGCAGCACGACGTCGAAGCCGCGCGGTCGAACGGCTTCGTCGTGAACGATTTAACGCGCGAATGGCGGACGCTCGACGATACCGCCGCATTCGTCGGCGCGCTCGATCTCGTGATTACCGTCTGCACGTCGATGTCGCACCTGAGCAGCGCGCTCGGCCAATCCACATGGGTGCTGCTCGATACGAATCCGCATTGGGTATGGCAGCACGACCGGCGCGACAGCCCGTTCTATCCGAGCGCGTCGCTGTACCGTCAAAAGACGTTCGCCGACTGGAACCCGGTGCTGGACGAAGCCGCCGCCGATCTTCGCGATCTCGTCGGCTGACCGGAAGGAGGCGCCCGTCGTGGACTACAACATCTGCATCGTCCGGCCGCCCGGCTACGTGCACTCGGGCGCATTCACCGAACTCGCCGAAGTGATCGCCTACGGGCTCGAAGATCTCGGTCATGTCGTGCATTTCAGCAAGAACGACATGAGGTCCGACGCGCGGAACCTCCTGATCGGCTGCCATCTCGCCGATCCGGCCGCGACCGAGTACGTGCCGGACGACACGATCGTCGTCAACACCGAGCATATTCATGTCGACGAACAGCCGTGGAACGCGAACATCTATCGCTGGACGTCGAAATACGAAACCTGGGACTACAGCGCGCGCAACATCGCGAAGCTGAAGACGCTCGGCATCGACCATGCGCGCTATCTGAAGCTCGGTTTTCATCCGAAGCTGCGCCGCATTCCGAGCGACGTCGAGCAGGACATCGACGTGCTGTTCTACGGCACGATCGGGCCGCGTCGTGCGGCGGTACTCGAAGCGCTGCAGGCGCGTGGACTGAAAGTGGGGATCGTCAGCGGCGGCATCTATGGTGCCGAGCGCGACGCGTACATCGCGCGGGCGAAGGTCGTGCTGAACCTGCATCACTACGCGTCGCACATCGTCGAAGTCGTGCGCGCGTTCTACCTGATGACGAACGGCAAGGCGATCGTCGGCGAGGCCTCGCCGACAACGTCGGTTGATTCCGACTATGTAGCCGGATTCCGCGCGGCACCCTATGACGCGCTGGTCGATACGTGCGTCGAGCTGGTGCACGATATCGCGCAGCGCCGCCGTCTGGAGGCCACCGCGCTGGACGCGATCATGCGGCTGCCGCAGGCGAAGGCGCTCGCGCCGCTGCTGTCGTGGGAACCGGTGGCGGCCTGACAGCGCGGCAGCGAGGTAGCTTCATGAAGCAGGCGTCGCACGATGCACTCAGCGGGTCGTGCAGCAGCAACGCAACGGTCAGCGAGGCCGCCGCACCGGAGCACCCCGGCGCGGCCACCGCCGCCTCCCTTACGCGACAGCCTTCACCGCGCGCTCGACGTCAAAGAACGTCGCCTGCGCCGCTTCGTCGGCGCGCGCATACGCACGGTTGACACCGCTGATCACCGCGCGGATCGACGCGGTCGTCAGGTTCGCATCGATGCCGACGCCGAACGCGCTGCCGCGCACGCCGGAACCGGCCAGCTCGGCAATTGCGATCGCCTTCGCATCGGCGCCCTGCGACAACGCACGTTCCTCGTAGTGCTGGATCCGCAGCGGCGTGCGCAGCGCATGCATCAACGCATCGAGCGGGCCGTTGCCTTCGCCGCGCAGCACGCGGCGCTCGCCGTGTACGTCGGCGGTCAGCACGATCGACTCGCGGCCGTCGCGCTCGGTCAACTCATGGCCGACGTAACGCAGCGGCGCATCGCCTTCGACGTATTCCTGCTGGAACAGCGCCCAGATCTGCGCGCTCGTCACCTCGTGGCCGCTGTCGTCGGTCAGGCGCTGAACGGCCGCGCTGAAATCGACCTGCATACGGCGCGGCAGCGCGACACCATAACCCTGTTCGAGCAGGTAGGCGATACCGCCCTTGCCCGACTGGCTGTTCACGCGAATGATCGAATCGTACGTGCGACCGAGATCGCTCGGATCGATCGGCAGATACGGCATTTCCCACACGGCGTCGGGACGCTGCACCGCGAAGCCCTTCTTGATCGCGTCCTGGTGCGAGCCGGAGAACGCGGTGAACACGAGGTCGCCGACATACGGATGGCGCGGGTGGATCGGCAACTGCGTGCATTCCTCGGACGTGCGCGCAACTTCGTTGATCTGCGAGAAATCGAGGCCCGGATCGACGCCCTGCGTGTACAGGTTCAGCGCGAGCGTGACGAGATCGACGTTGCCGGTGCGTTCGCCGTTGCCGAACAGGCAGCCTTCGATGCGATCGGCGCCGGCCATCACCGCGAGCTCGGCCGCCGCGACCGCGGTGCCGCGGTCGTTGTGCGGATGCACGGACAGGATCAGCGCGTCACGGCGCGCGAGGTTGCGGTGCATCCACTCGATCTGGTCCGCGTAGAAGTTCGGCGTGCCGACTTCGACGGTCGCCGGCAGGTTCACGATCGCCTTGTGCGCGGGCGTCGGCTGCCACACGTCGAACACGGCGTCGCAGACTTCCTTCGCGAAGTCGAGCTCGGTCGCCGTGAAGGTTTCGGGGCTGTATTGCAGCGTGAAGTGCGTGTCGGTCGCCGCGTCGGCGAAGCGCTTGATCGTGCGCGCCGCGTTCACCGCGAGCTGCTTCACGCCGTCGCGCTCGAGGCCGAACACGATCTTGCGGAATTCCGGCGCCGTCGCGTTGTACAGGTGCACGATCGCGCGCTTCGCGCCGCGCAGCGACTCGAACGTGCGCTCGATCAGGTCGTCGCGCGCCTGCGTGAGCACCTCGATCGTCACGTCGTCGGGAATGTGGCCACCTTCGATCAGCTCGCGCACGAAGTTGAAATCGGTCTCGGACGCCGACGGAAACGCGACCTCGATCTCCTTGAAGCCGATCGCGACCAGCGTCTTGAACATCCGCATCTTGCGCGCGGCGTCCATCGGCTCGAACAGCGCCTGGTTGCCGTCGCGCAGGTCGGTGCTCATCCAGATCGGCGCCTGCGTGATCGTGCGCGACGGCCACGTGCGGTTCGGCAGGTTGACGGGCGTAAACGGTCGGTACTTCGTCGCGGGGTTCTTCAGCATCATGGTGTTCGGTCCTCGGTCGGTTGGTCGGAAAACCGCGTCGCGGCGGCCTTCAGCGGGAGAGGCCGGCTGCGCGCGCAGCGGTGACGGCGATGAAACGGCACAACGGCAAAGCGGTACGGCGAACGACAGCCTTGGCGGTTGAGCGACCGGGACGGAGCGGAGCGATACGGAAAAAAGACGAACTCAGGCGCCGGTCGATAACCGGGGCCAGGTCGGTGATACGGGGGAAATCTGGCGCTTCAGGAAAGAAGCAGATGGAAAGCGCGCAGCCGCAGACCCAGCCCGGAGAAACGGGCTAGTAGTCGTAGCGAGAAGAGGGACTGGGCGGCTTGCATGGCCGGAATCAAATCACAGGGCGGCCGGGGCTGTCAACCGGGCTCGCGGAAATCGCGCGCTTTTGTGTGTGCAGAATCAGTCCTGTCCGATAGGCGGCGGCCGGCCCCGTCGATATGCTTCTCAGGTGCGGCGCCGGTGAGGCCCTATTCATGTTCGGAGTGAGTCGGTCCATCCACTTCATCGGTCGCCGCACCCCCTCCTCCTGTAATCGGGCTTCGATGTGGGCGTTCGACGGTGGCCGGTGGGCGCGGCCACGACCGAGATGCTGATGTTGAAACGACAACGCTGCCATATGCGAACGCCGAGCGTCTGCTCCGAAGCCCGATTGCCTCCCCGCCTCTCTCCTCTCCGGTACGGTCACGCATCGTTCAAGAAAGCGATACGTGCATCGATATAATTTCCCGAATACGTCGAAACTTGGTTCATTAACTTCATTTCACTAAATCGATTAATCTTGATTTTCGATTTACTGAACAACAACCATTCCCGCTCGAATATTTTTTTATTTATTTTTCGCCATGCTTTGTATGTCGTGTTTCAAACAGCAAACGTTTGCGCGACAAGGCTCACGCCTTATCCAACATACCTCAGGAGGCAAGCATGGCCGATTCTCAAACGTCTTCCAACCGTGCCGGCGAGTTTTCGATTCCGCCGAATACCAATTTCCGCGCGATTTTCTTCGCGAATGCCGCCGAGCAGCAGCACATCAAGCTGTTTATCGGCGACAGCCAGGAACCGGCCGCGTATCACAAGCTGACGACGCGCGACGGCACGCGTGAAGCCACGCTCAATTCCGGCAACGGCAAGCTCCGCTTCGAAGTGTCGGTCAACGGCAAGCCGTCGGCCACCGACGCGCGCCTCGCGCCGATCAACGGCAAGAAGTCGGACGGCTCGCCGTACACGGTCAACTTCGGGATCGTCGTGTCGGAAGACGGCCACGACAGCGACTACAACGACGGCATCGTCGTGCTCCAGTGGCCGATCGGCTGACCTGACGCGCGACATCTATATCGACGACAACCCGAAACGAGCCGCGTGCGCGTGATCGTGACGGCGAACGGCAAGCCGTCGCGGCTCGGCTCGCGGCAGGTCGACATCTTCAAGAAGTCGTACTTCGGGATCGTCGGGTCGGAAGACGGCGCCGATGACGACTACAACGACGGCATCGTGTTCCTGAACTGGCCGCTCGGTTGAGCGGCGGCCAGTCACGCAGCATCGCAATGGCGACGGGGCCAACCACACATTGCGAATCGTTCGAGCAGTCCCACGCTTTGCTCCGCGCGCGGCACGGTGACGCCCGTTCACCGGCCGCACACGCGAGACCTTCCATCCAGACGAGGACGACATGTCACAACCGTTTACCCATGACGATCTGTATGCGCTGCTGCAACTCGCAGGCAACGACGCCACCGCCGTACAAGCCAACGGCGACCAGGCCGTGCTCGACCGCATGCGCCAGTTCATGACCGCGCAGCTGGTCGAGAAACTGCCGCAGTACGACGTGTTCGTCGATATCGCGACGATCCCGTACAGCTTCGACGTCGGCAGCTGGCAGAACAAGGTGAAAGCCGATGCGGCCGGACAAGTCGTCGCCTGCACGGTGACGTGGGCCGGCGCGCCGGGCGTATTGCCCGGTGCCGCGGCGAAGTTCGGCGTCGGCGCGGTGGTCAATTACTTCTCGAAAGCCCCGCTGCCGCCCGCGCAGCCGGACCCCACGACGACCGGCGGCGGCGAACGCGACGGCATCTTCAACCTGCCGCCGAACATCGCGTTCGGCGTGACCGCGCTGGTCAACTCGTCGGCGCAGCAGACGATCGAGGTGTTCGTCGACGACAACGCGAAGCCGGCCGCGACGTTCCAGGGCGCCGGCACGCAGGACGCGAACCTGAACACGCAGATCGTGAACTCGGGCAAGGGGAAGGTGCGCGTGGTCGTGACGGCGAACGGCAAGCCGTCGAAGATCGGCTCGCGTCAGGTCGACATCTTCAAGAAGACCTACTTCGGGCTCGTCGGGTCGGAAGATGGCGGCGACGGCGATTACAACGACGGCATCGCGATTTTGAACTGGCCGCTGGGTTAAACCGCAGCAGCCTGTCGATCATCGCCACGCCGACCGGCGTGGCGATGTGATTTTGTGCAGCCGCAAGATCATGGCTGCCGCGCAAGAACGATCAAATGCGCCGTCCGCCGATACCATATAGTCCACCCGACACACTCATTGGCACGCCATGAACCCGGTTGGACAAGCACTCTGGTTTATCGAAACCAAACTGGATAAAGACCTGACGCTCGACACGATTGCCGCGAACTGCGACATGTCGCGCTTCGGCTTCTCGCGCCTGTTCTCGATGAATACCGGCTGGCCGGTGATGCGCTACGTCCGGTCGCGGCGGCTCACGCGTGCGGCGCATGCGCTGGCGCAAGGCGCGCCGGACATCCTGCACGTGGCGCTCGATGCCGGCTATGGCTCCCATGAGGCGTTTACGCGCGCCTTCCGCGATCTCTTCGGCATGACGCCCGAGGACGTGCGGGCACGGCGCGCCCTCGACGGGTTGTCTCTTGTGGAGCCGCTTCGCATGAAAGAGCTGAAGATCATCGACGTGACGCCATCGCGCTTCGAAACCGCCGGAACGCGGCTGATCGCGGGCATGAGCGATCGCTATACGTTCGAAACCAACGAAGGGATCCCGGCGCTGTGGCAAGCGTTCATCCCATACCTCGGTACCCTTCCCGGCCAGGTCGGCAACGTGACGTACGGCGTGTGCTGCAACCCCGACGCGGACGGCAGCTTCGAATACATCGCGGGCGTGGAAGTCACGAGCCGCGACCGGCTGCCCGCGCCGTTTCGCTGGGTCGAACTGGCCCCGCAGCGGTACGCAGTGTTCGAACACGTCGGGCATATCTCCACGTTGCACCAGACCTTCTACAGCATCTGGAACGGCTGGCTGCCGACGTCGGGATTCAAGGCAGTGGATGCGCCCGAGTTCGAGCGCTACAGCGGCGACTACGATCCGGTGACGGGCGCCGGCGTGCTGGAGATCTGGTTGCCGGTCGAGCAGGCTGCGTGAACGACGTGTGCGGATCGGCCGCGATAACTCGCGCCGCGGCCGATCGATCGACACGCCGTTACCCTTTGACTCACCACGCCCACCACACGCCCGCATTGCCGGTAATCGCTCGCTGGTGTCCGCCGCCGAGGTTCATCGGCAGTCCGGCTTCGACCGCCCCCGTGAACGCGGGCACCCGGCCGACGATCAGCCTGCATGCAATGCGACAACCTCCGACATCGCAACCGGCTGCGTCCACGTCGCCGACGCGAGCTGCGTGCGCGCGTCCCGCGCCATGCGATTGAACGCCACACGCTGCGCGCCCTTCAGCTTCGCCGCTCCGGCTGCGTGCACCAGTGCGATCGGATCGACAAGGCGCGCATGCCGGCGCACCTCGAAGTGCAGATGCGGGCCGGTGGCCGTCCCCGTACTGCCGACCGCCCCGACTCGCTGGCCGCGCGTGACGCGCGCGCCGGTCCGCAACGTCGGCTCGAATGCCGACAAATGCGCGTAGTACGACGCATAGCCGCCGTCATGGCGAATCACCACGTACTTGCCGTAGCCGTTCAGCTCGGTGCCGATGAACGTCACGACGCCGCGCTCCGACGCATGCACCGCACGGCCAGCCGGCGCCGCGAGATCGACGCCCGAATGCACGTGGCGCGCGCCGCTCACCGGATGCACGCGCGTGCCGAACGGCGAGCTGATCCGCGTCGCGGCGACCGGCATCGCAAACCGGGTGCCGGCGAGCGGCATGCCGTCGAGGTCGTAGTAGGCGCCCGGCGCGCCCGCTTGCGGCGCAAACCACACGGCCGTCACATGCTGCCCGCGAAAACGGATGTCGAGCGCCGTCACGCGCACGCGGCCCGGCCGCATCGCGCCGTAATCCGGCTCGAATGCGACGCGGAAGGTATCGCCGACCACACCGCGCTGCTTCGGATCGATGCGCCCGGCCAGCATGCGGACGATCTGCGCGGCAACACCGGCCGGCAGTTCGGCGCGCACCAGCGACGTATGCAGGCTGCCGGCGATCGGGCCGGCGCGCGTGCCGCGATCCGGCTCGGCCAGCGTGAACGGGTCGGCCGATGCCAGATCGACGGCGCCGCGCTCGAACGCCGGTTGCGTGCCCATCGCGGGCAACGCCGACGCCAGCCCGTAATCGAACCGCGATGCATAGCCGCGTTCGACCGCACTGCGCGCCGCATCGCACAGCACGCGATATGCAACGCATGCGCCGAAGCGGGCGACCGGATCATCGCGACCACCATCCGTCGACATGCTCGCACCATGTGATGCATACGCGACATCGAGCGGCGCTGCCGTCGACGCGCGCAAGCCACCCCACGTCGTCCGCGCGGAACTGAAAAAAGGCACGTCGACAAGGTCTGCCGTTTCCGCCGCCACGGGCGCGAACGGCGCGGCATCGTGAGACGCCTGCGCGATCGCACCCTGCGCGCCGGCCGTACAGGCCGCCGCGATGGCACCGAGCAGCAACGCGCGGCGAAACGGAAAACAGCGAACGCCGCGCCGAACGGGTTGACCTTGTTCGCGTGCGAGACGGAAACGCAGGTCTAACCGCATGACGTCGTCACTCGCTATCTATCAATGAAAAAACCGGGAAAGGGCCGGCATCGCGGAGGAGCCTGCATCGCGATCCGGCAACATGAAGGCGAGTGTATCGGCACGCTCAAAATGGCTGAATAGGACCAATCCTATTTTCTCGAATTAGCACTTAGTACCAGTACTAAATCAACGCAGCATTCGCGTGAACCACCGCGCCGCGTGTACAGTCGAACGCTGCCGGCAGCGCGACGCTGCATCATCTTTCAACCCGGAATCCCGTCATGTTTCTCGATCAACTGCACCCGGAACGCTGGACGTTCCTGTGGAACGCGCTGTCCACCCTTTCCCTCAGGCTGTGCGCCGCCCTGGCGCTGCTCGTCGCCGGCTGGTGGCTGTCGAAGCGCATCGGCAACTGGTTGAACCGGCTGCTTGCGAACAAGGAGCGCGTCGACGACACGCTGCGGCCCATCCTCTGCGACGTCGCCGTGTGGGGCATCCGCATCGTCGCGATCGTCGGCGCGCTGTCGCAGCTCGGTATCGAAACCGCGAGCCTCATCGCGGTGCTCGGCGCGGCCGGCCTCGCGATCGGGCTCGCGCTGCAGGGCACGATGCAGAACATCGCGGCCGGCATCATGCTTCTGCTGCTGCGGCCGTTCAAGGTCGGCGATTACATCGACGGCGGCTCGGGCGTCGCAGGCACCGTCGACGAGGTCGGGCTCTTCATGACGCGGCTCACGAAGCCGGACGGCATCTGCGAATACGTGCCGAACAGCGCCCTGTGGGGCAGCTCGCTGCGCAACTACACGCGCAATCCGACGCGCCGCCTCGATCTCGAAGTGGACGTGTCGGTGCACGACGATATCGATCGCGCGCTCGACGCGCTGCGGGCACTGGCCGTGGCCGATCCCGACGTATTGCAGGATCCCGCGCCGGACGTGATGGTGATGCGTTTCGACGACAGCACGGCCGTCGCGAACATGCGCGTGTGGACGCATACCGACAAGTTCTGGGCGATGCGCTGGCGCCTCGCGCGCCAGGTACGCAAGACGCTTGCCGACGCGAATTGCGCGCTGCCGATCCGCACGCGCGAGCTGCATATCGTGCACGACGCGGAGTGCCGCGCGAACGATGCGCGCATGCGGATTTCGTAAGGCAGCACGGCCTGGCCGCGACGTTACATCCTGACGATATCGAGCAGCGCCTTCTTGCCGCTCCTGTACGTGAACACCGAGATCGCGCCGTGCTTCAGGTCGCCGTGCGGCGTGAAGCTCGTTTCGCCGATCACGCCGCGATAGTCGGTGGCCGGTATCGCGGCCAGCACCTTCGCCGGGTCGGTCGAATTCGCGCGCTTCATCGCATCGACGATGATGTACACCGCGTCGTACGAGAACGGCGCATACACCTGCATCGGCTGGTGATAGCGCGCTTCGTAGCGCTTCACGAACGCCGCGCCGCCCGGCATCTTCTCGAGCGCGATGCCGGCCTCTGAGCACACGATGTTGTCCGACGCCGGCCCCGCGAGCTTCGGCAGGTCGGTCGAGCACACGCCGTCGCCGGCGAGGACCTTCGCGCGCATGCCGAGCTGGCGCGCCTGCTTCGCGAGCGGGCCGCCCGTTGCGTCCATGCCGCCGTACATGATCGCGTCCGGGTTCTCGCCCTTGATCTTCGTGAGGATCGCGCGGAAGTCGATCGCCTTGTCGTTGGTCGCGTCGCGCGACACGACCTTCATCCCGGCCGATTTCGCGGCTTTCTCGAACTCGGTCGCGAGGCCTTGCCCGTATGCGGTCGAATCGTCGACCACGGCGACCGTCTTGATGCCCATGTTCTTCGCCGCATACATCGCGAGCGCCGGCCCCTGCTGCGCATCGGTCGCGACGACGCGATACGTCGTCCTGAAGCCCTGCTGCGTGTACGTCGGGTTGGTCGCGGCCTGCGAGATCTGCACGACGCCGCCGTCGCGATACACACGCGACGCCGGAATCGACGTGCCCGAGTTGTGATGGCCGACGACGCCGACGACCTTGTCGTCGACGAGCCGCTGCGCGACCTGGGTCGCGGTGCGCGGATCACCGGCGTCGTCCTGCGCGTCGAGCTGCAGCGTGACCTTCTTGCCGCCGATCGTCAGCCCCTTCGCGTTGATCTCCTCGACCGCGAGCCGCGCGCCGTTCTCGCTGTCCTTGCCGAGGTGCGCGATCGCGCCGGTCAGCGGCGCGACGTGCCCGATGCGCACGATGTCGTCCGCGTGTGCGGGCCCTGCGGACAGCGCGCACGTCAGTGCGGCCGCGGCGGCGAGTGCTGTCTTGTGATGTCGATTCATGGTTGTCTCCATCCTTGTCGCGCTTCGTTCGTGTTCAGATCCGTCGTTCGTCGAAACTCATGCCGCGCGCTCACGCACGCCCTTCGAATCCCAGCAATACGTTCACCGCATTGATGCCGATCTCGTCGACCATGTAGCCGCCTTCCATCACGAACAGCGTCGGCAGGTTCAGACGCGCCAGCGCCTCGCCGATCCGCAGGTAGTCGGGCGAGCGCAACTTGAAATGGCTGATCGGGTCGTGCTCGAACGTGTCGACCCCGAGCGACACGACGAGCAGGTCGGGCGCGTGCTTCGCGATCGCGGCCGTGGCCTGGCCGAGCGCGCCCGAATACGTGTCCCACTGCGTGCCCTTCGGCAGCGGCAGGTTCAGGTTGAAGCCTTCGCCAGCACCCGCGCCGCGTTCGCCCGCGTAGCCGGAGAAGTACGGATACGACACTGCCGGCTCGCCGTGCAGCGACGCGAACAGCACGT
The DNA here is from genome assembly GCF_905339605.1 of Burkholderia sp. BCC1972. Taxonomy (NCBI): domain Bacteria; kingdom Pseudomonadati; phylum Pseudomonadota; class Betaproteobacteria; order Burkholderiales; family Burkholderiaceae; genus Burkholderia; species Burkholderia sp. BCC1972. The sequence goes on from NZ_CAJPGH010000009.1 coordinate 42,285, forward strand.
CGGAACGCGCGTAGAAGATGTCCTGCGTGCCGTTGCCGTGATGGAAATCGACGTCGAGCACCGCGACGCGTTCTGCACCGCCGGCAATGCCGTGCTGCGCCGCGATCGCCGCGTTGTTCAGGTAGCAGTAGCCGCCCATGTACTCACGGCCTGCGTGATGGCCGGGCGGGCGGCACAGCGCGAACGCCGCGCGCGCGCCGCCGCCCGACAGCAAGTCGGCGCCGGTGAGCGCCGAGTTCGCGCTCGCGCTCACCGCATCCCACGTGCCCGCGTTGATCGGCGCGCCGGCGTCCATCGCGAAGAAGCCGAGCTTGCCGTCGATGAAGTCGGGCAGCGTCGCCGAGGCCGGCATCGCGCGCACCGGCCACACGAGCGGCAGCGCCTGGCAGGTGCGGCCGCTAGCCGTCCATTCGTCCCACGCGCCCGCGAGGAAATCGACGTAGCGCGCGCTGTGCGCGCCCGCATAACTCGCGCGGTCGAACGCACGCGGCGCGATCACGTCGCCGAGGCCGGCCGCGCGGACTTGCGCGAGCACCGTTTCGGCGCGAAGGGGGTTTTCGAACGACTCGGTGATCGCGCCGTCCTTCAGTTCGACGCCGCGATGCAGGTGGTGATCGCTGCTGTAGACCGTGAGCATGGTTGACCGTTGCCGTGATGACGAGAGGAAAGGGGTGGCAACAGTCTATTGACGCCGGCCGGCATTAGCTTTGCTTTTCGCTTCTTCGTTTCGTACAATTTTGAGAAATCTGTCTACGGGACACCGGATATGAGCAAAAATCGCGCTTCAGTTGAACTCGACGGCGTCGACCGCGCGATGCTCCGCCTGCTGCAGGAAGACGGCGCGCTGTCGAACGCGACGCTCGGCGAGAAGCTGTCGCTGAGCGTCACGCCGTGCTGGCGCCGCCGCAAGCGGCTCGAGGACGAGCACGTGATCACCGGCTACCAGGCGAACCTCGACCGCCGCTCGCTCGGCATGAACGTGTTCGCGTTCGTGCAGGTGACGTTCAACATGCACTCGGATCAGGATTCGGATCACTTCGAGGACGTGATGCGGCGTCACGACGAAGTCACGTCGTGCCACAAGATCACCGGTGCGGCCGACTACATCCTGCAGGTCGTCGCAGCCGATCTCGACGCGTATGCGGAATTCGTCGAGCGCGTGCTCCGAAAGCAGGCCGGCGTGTCGTCGATCCAGTCGAGCCTCGCGTTGCGCGAGGTGAAGTTCTCGTCGCGCGTGCCGGTGCCGGACGCGTGAATGTTCAGGCGCCCGCATGCGGGCATCCGCCGTCGATCGTCATCCCATGGAGCGCTACCCGATGAAACGTTACGTCCCCTCCGCGTCGCTGGCCGCCGCGATCGCCTGCGCATTCGCATTGAGCGCGTGTGCGGCGCAATCCTCCGCGCCGGCCAATGCGTCGGCACCGGCCGATACGTCCGCGCAAGCAGCCCCGCCGATGGTCGGCGGCGATCGCGACGCACACGGCTGCATCGGCTCGGCCGGTTACGCGTGGTGCGAGCGCACGCAGCAATGCGAGCGTCCGTGGGAACTCGCGAAGGCGCGCGGCTTCGCGAATTCGGCGCAGGGCTACGAGCAGTTCTGCCGGAACGGCGCAGCGAAATGAAGTGATGTGACCTGATTTGATGTGCACGGGTCGCGGTGCAACGCCGCGATTCGATGCAGTACCGGTGTGGCGCGCGGCGTGCCCGACACCCGCATTTCGCCACTCCGACCCCGCCGATTTTTCGGCGTCGCACACCGTCATTCCGGAAACCCGGACACACGAAAAACCCCACAAAAACAGGGATATTCGTCGTCTGCGACACGTTGTCCGAGTTCGGTTATATTACGCGCCCCTTGCCACCCCGCCCCCGCACAAACGCGTCGCGCGCGGCCCCTTTCCATGCAGCCCGAAGCGCTTTCCGCCGAGGCTTGCCACAAGGGCCCGGGCGCGTTGCGCACCCTCGCGACGCAGGCGCTTGCCTGCCCGCGGAAGCCGATCCGAAGGTGTCCTTCCGAACGGCTTCGCGTGCGCAAATGCAACGGCGCGCAGCGCCGATCCGGAATTCCGGATTCGCGGTCCGGATCTCCGGACCCCTATGCCGGCGCAACGGAACCGCACGCCGGGCGGCATGGCAAACCGATGCATTCAAGTTGAAAAAGGGATCTGCTGTGATCAAAACGTTACGGGTAATACTGTCGGCGCTCGCGCTGTGCGTCGCGACATCGTCCGCGCACGCCGCCGATACGAAGAAGGTCGACGTCCTGCTGGTGGGCGGCGGCATCATGAGCTCGACGCTCGGCGTCTGGCTGCACGAGCTTCAACCTGACTGGTCGATGACGATGGTCGAGCGCCTCGACGGCGTCGCGCTGGAAAGCTCGAACGGCTGGAACAACGCCGGCACCGGCCACTCGGCGCTCGCCGAACTGAACTACACGCCGGAGAAGGCCGACGGCAAGGTCGACATCTCGAAAGCGATCGAGATCAACGAGTCGTTCCAGATCTCGCGCCAGTTCTGGGCGTGGCAGGTCAGGCAGGGCGTGCTGAAGAACCCGCACTCGTTCATCAACTCGACGCCGCACATGAGCTTCGTATGGGGCGACGACAACGTCCGCTTCCTGAAGAAGCGCTACGAAGCGCTGCAGGCGAGCCCGCTGTTCCGCGGGATGCAGTATTCGGAAGACTACGACCAGATCAAGCAGTGGGTGCCGCTGATGATGGAAGGCCGCGACCGCAACCAGAAGGTCGCGGCAACGTGGACGCCGATCGGCACCGACGTGAACTTCGGCGAGATCACGCGCCAGTTCGTCGGCTACCTGAAGACGCAGCCGAACTTCACGCTGTCGCTGTCGAGCGAAGTGCGCGAGATCACGCGCAACGCCGACGGCACGTGGCACGTGTCGTGGGTCAAGCTGCACTCGGACGAACCGCCGCAATCGGTTGATGCGAAGTTCGTGTTCATCGGCGCGGGCGGCGGTGCGCTGCACCTGCTGCAGGCGTCGGGCATCCCCGAAGCGAAGGACTACGGCGCATTCCCGGTCGGCGGCTCGTTCCTCGTGACTGACAACCCCGAGGTCGTGAAGCAGCACCTCGCGAAGGCATACGGCAAGGCGTCGGTCGGCTCGCCGCCGATGTCGGTGCCGCACCTCGACACGCGGATCATCGACGGCAAGAAGATCATCCTGTTCGGGCCGTTCGCGACGTTCTCGACCAAGTTCCTGAAGAACGGTTCGTACTTCGACCTCGCGAAGAGCACCAACCTGCACAACGTCGCGCCGATGATGCGCGTGGGCGTCGACGAATTCCCGCTGGTCCAGTACCTCGCCGGCCAGCTGATGTTGTCCGACGACGACCGCTTCAACGCGCTGAAGGAATACTTCCCGAACGCGAAGAAGGAAGACTGGCGCCTGTGGCAAGCCGGCCAGCGCGTGCAGATCATCAAGCGCGACCCGGTCAAGGGCGGCGTGCTGAAGCTCGGCACCGAGATCGTCGCGTCGCAGGACGGCAGCATCGCGGGCCTGCTCGGCGCGTCGCCGGGCGCATCGACGGCCGCGCCGATCATGCTGAACCTGATGAAGAAAGTGTTCAAGGACAAGGTCGCGACGCCCGAGTGGCAGCAGAAGCTCCGCCAGATCGTGCCGAGCTACGGCACGAAGCTGAACGACAGCCCGGCAAAGGTCGTCGAGGAATGGACCTACACGAGCGACGTGCTGCAACTGTCGCCGCCGCCGAAGATCGACCTCGGCATGCCGTCGCAGCCGGCCGGCAACGCGCCGGCCCGCCCGGCGAAGGCGTCGGCCGACATGGCGCTGTAACGCGTCCGGCCCCGTTTTGCCGCACCATACGGCCGCCCTCCGGGGCGGCCGTTTTTCTTGGCGGGCACGGGCGGATATCCCGTGCCGGGCGCCCGCTTCCGCTAGAATTGCGGCACGCGCGACCCTGTCGCCGCCCGATCCATCATCCGCATCGACGCAACCCAGGCGACGCCGGTGCGGCCCGCGCCCGAGCCGCGCGAGCGCCGCCCGCCGTTGCCGCGCCCGCCCGGGCGCGCCATCAACCGAATTCAGCTGGAGAAAGACCGTGTTTACCTGCCGAAACCAGAGCTGCGGCACGCAGTGGGAGCAGTCCGACGTCGTCATCAAGGACGAAGGCCAGGGGCTGCTGTTCCGCTGCCCGCTGTGCGGCGCGCGCAACTACCTCGAACGCTTCGAAGACGACGAAGGCACGGTCGTCTACGAGCAGATGGAAGGCCGCCCCTACCTCGGAGACCTGTCTTGACGCAACCGACCGCCACGCCGTTCAGCGCGCTGCCGCTGACGCCCGCCACGCTCGCGAACCTCGCGCAGCTCGGCTATGTCGACATGACGCCGATCCAGGCCGCGAGCCTGCCGGTTGCGCTGGCCGGCCAGGACCTGATCGCGCAGGCGAAGACGGGCAGCGGCAAGACCGCCGCGTTCTCGCTCGCGCTGCTCTCGCGCCTCGACACGCGCCGCTTCGACGTGCAGGCGATGATCCTGTGCCCGACGCGCGAGCTCGCCGACCAGGTCGCGCAGGAAGTGCGCCGCCTCGCCCGCGCGGAAGAAAACGTGAAGGTGCTGACGCTGTGCGGCGGCACGCCGATGCGCCCGCAGGCGCAGAGCCTCGAGCACGGCGCGCACATCGTCGTCGGCACGCCGGGCCGCATCATGGATCACCTTGACCGCGGCAACCTGAAGCTCGATGCGCTGAGCACGCTGGTGCTCGACGAGGCCGACCGGATGCTCGACATGGGCTTCTTCGACGACATCGCAAAGGTCGCGCGGATGTGCCCGACGACGCGCCAGACGCTGCTGTTCTCCGCGACCTATCCGGACGGCATCGCGAAGCTGAGCCAGCAGTTCCTGCGCAATCCGAAGGAAATCAAGCTCGTGGAGCGCCACGACGACAGCAAGATCCGCCAGCGCTTCTATGAAGTGACCGAGAACGAGCGGCTGCACGCAGTCGGCCAGTTGCTGAACCACTACCGGCCGGTGAGCACGATTGCGTTCTGCAACACGAAGCAGCAGTGCCGCGACCTGCTCGACGTGCTGCATGCGCAGGGCTTCCACGCGCTCGCGCTCCACGGCGAGCTCGACCAGCGCGAGCGCGACCAGGTGCTGATCCAGTTTGCGAACCGCAGCTGCTCGGTGCTGGTGGCGACCGACGTCGCCGCGCGCGGGCTCGACATCGCGCAGCTCGAAGCGGTGATCAACGTCGACGTGACGCCCGACCCCGAAGTGCACGTGCACCGCATCGGCCGTACGGGCCGCGCGGACCAGGACGGCTGGGCGCTGAGCCTCGCGAGCATGGACGAGATGGGCCGCGTAGGCGCCATCGAACAGGCGCAGAAGCGCGAAGTCGAATGGCATCCGCTCGCTGAACTGAAGCCGGCGGACGACAGTGTGCTGCTGCCGCCGATGGAAACGCTGCAGATCCTCGGCGGGCGCAAGGACAAGATCCGCCCGGGCGACGTGCTCGGCGCGCTGACCGGCGACGCCGGGTTCGACGGCAAGCAGATCGGCAAGATCAACGTGACCGAGTTCTCGACCTATGTCGCGATCGAGCGCGGCGTCGCCCACGACGCGCTGCGCAAGCTCAACGCCGGGAAGATCAAGGGCAAGCGCGTCAAGGTCCGATTGATGGACGAGGAGTAAGCGGGTCGCGGCGCGGGCGGTCGCAGCACCGCCGCGCGCCGCCCCGTGTGTCACCCGAGTTCGGGATAGCCGTGCGAGACGGCTCCCCGCTCGAACCGCGCAATCGCGTCGTAGTCGGCCGGCGACAGCCGTTCGAACCCCTTCAGCCTCAGCACGCGCGCGCGTTCCGGATCGGCGGCGACCGCGCGATCGAGCGCGTCCTGCAACGCGCCGACCTGTGTTTCCGGCAGCGCGCGCGATGCGATGAACGGCAATCCCGGCGCGGAAGCCGTCGTGCCGATGGTCCGGATGTCCTTCAGCAGCTCGGGCAACGCGTCGCGCACATAGGCAAACGTCACGCAGTCGATCGCCGCGCAATCGGCTTGGCCCGACGCCAGCGCACGCAGCACGTTCAGGTGCGAGCCGAACGGCGTGACCGATCCGAAAAACCGTCCGTCATGCGCATGCGGCGCGACCGCATGCCGGAACGCATTCATCCCGCTGTGTGAATCCGCGCCGTTGTATGCGGCGCGCAGCCCGCGACATGCGGCGAGCGTCGTCGCGCCGCCCGCATGCACACGTGCCGACACGACCAGCACGCTGCTGTAGTGCGCCCCGTTGCAGCCGTCCGCGTCGAAAACCGGGGTCGCGATCAAACGCACGACGTCGCGCATGCCGAGCATCCGGTACGGGTAGCCGCAGGTCTGCGACAGCAGCAGATCGTCGCGCCGCCACAGCGCGTGCAGGTCGTCGAACGGCGCGTCGGGCCGTGCGACGTCGACAGGGCCGCCCGCGTTCGCGAACGCATCGAGCGCGTCGCGCAGCAGCGCGCGCCACAGTGCGGCGTGGCGCGGCGTCACGTTGTACATCGGCAGTACTGCGATCCATGGGTTCATGCGGGCATTCTACGCATCTGCGCCGGCCCCCGATGCATATCGGCTTCGTCGCGATAAGCAAATGCGAATCGATTGGTTGGCGTCGCCGCCCCGTCCCGGTACCGTTCGAAGGCCTGCCGGCACCGCCACGTGCGCGATGCCGGGCAGGCCGACCGTGATCCGCGAGACACCTGCGCACCCGGGCCGAGCGCACCGGTTCCATCGCTCGTTCCCCGCATTGCCCGATCCATCCGCCTCAACGCCATGGCCGAATACTTCGACGTCGATCATGCGCGCGCGATTGCCGCGCTCGACGCCCGCTTCACTGCCCGCACCGAGTGGCCGACCTGGCTGCTGGTCGCCGTCATCTACGGCGGCTGGCTCGCCGTGCTGCTGCTCGTGCGCGACGGGCACCTGTCGCTCGCGGCCGCGACGCCGCCGCTGATCCTGCTCGGCGCATGGCATCTGTCGCTGCAGCACGAATTGCTGCACGGCCATCCGACGCGTTCCGCGTTCGTGAACAAGCTGCTCGGCTATCCGCCGCTGACGGTCTGGTATCCGTACACGCTGTATCGCGATACGCACCTCGACCATCATCGCGACGAGGACCTGACCGTGCCGGGCGTCGATCCGGAAACGAACTACGTGACGCGCGAACGCTGGGCGCGGCTGCCGCGCTGGCGCCGGGCGCTGACGGTCGCGCGCAAGACTTTCGTCGGACGAATCGTCGTCGGGCCGCCGCTCTCCGTCGCTTCGACGGTCGCCGACGCGTTCGGCGCGTTTCGGCGCGGCGACTTCCGCTATCTGCCGATGTGGGCGATGCACGTTGCCTGCGTGGTTGCGCTGCTCGCGTGGCTGCAATGGGCGATTGGCGTGCCGTGGTGGTATTACCTGCTGGCCGTCACGTGGCCCGCGCTGTCGCTCGCAATGATCCGCTCGCTATACGAGCACCGCGCCGCGCCGCATCCGAAGGCGCGCATCACGATCAACGAAGCCGGCTTCGCGATGCGGTTGCTGTACCTGAACAACAACTACCACCTCGTCCATCACGACCTGCCGAAGCTGCCGTGGTACGACCTGCCGCGCGCGTACCGGATGCGACGCGACGCGTATGCGCGCAAATGCGGCGGCTTCGTGATTCGCGGCGGGTATCGCGAGCTGCTCGCGCGCCATGCGTGGACGCCGACCGATACGCCCGTGCACCCGTTCGACGAAGGCACGGCATCGCTGTCGACCGGAAGCGGCGTGAAGGTGGCCGTGGTCGACAAGGTGCTCCAGATCAGTACCTGACCGACGGCGGGGCCACCGATTCGACCGCTTCCGCACCCATTCTTACGAAAAGCCGACAACGTCCGCGAATTGCCAATTGCGCCGGCCATGCGCAGAATGACGGCTCATCCGGGGCTTCCAACAATCATCCGCCCCGGCTCTGCCTCGCGGCCGCGCGCCGCACGCCCCGACGACGATGCAACCGAACTCCCCGCCCGGCGCGATCCGCACGATCGGCAACGACTGGTCCGTTTCCGCGATCACCGCGGGCTTCCTCGCGGTCCTGATTTCCTACGCGGGCCCGCTCGCGATCTTCTTCCAGGCGTCGCAGGCCGCGCATGCGTCCAACGAAATGGTGTCGTCGTGGGTGTGGGCGATCTCGATCGGCGCGGGCGTCTCGGGCCTGTTCGCGAGCTGGAAGATGAAGGTGCCGGTCATCACCGCGTGGTCGGCGCCCGGCACCGCGCTGCTCGTCGGCCTGTTTCCGCAACTGACGCTCAACCAGGCCGTCGGCGCGTACATCACGGCTGCGCTCATCATCCTGCTGATCGGCGTGACCGGCTATTTCGACCGGCTCGTGCGCCACATTCCGCGCGGCATCGCGTGCGGGATGATGGCCGGCATCCTGCTGCCGTTCGGCATGCACGCGTTCTCCGCCGCGTCGGATCAGCCCGTGCTCGCGTTCGGGATGATCGCAGCCTACGTGATCTTCAGGCGCCTGCTGCCGCGCTACAGCATCGTGCTCGTGCTGCTGACGGGCGCCGCGCTCGCGACGCTGCTCGGGATGACGCATCTCGGCAACGTGTCGCCGAGCATCGCGCGGCCGATCTTCATCACGCCCGAATGGACGCTCGGCACGACGCTCAGCCTCGCGCTGCCGCTCGTCGTCGTCAGCCTCACCGGCCAGTTCCTGCCGGGGATGACGATCCTGCGCGTGTCCGGCTATCACACCCCGGCGCGGCCGATCATCACCGCGACCAGCGTGATGTCGCTCGTCGTCGCGTGCTTCGGCGGAATCACGATCGTCGTTGCCGCGATCACCGCGGCGCTGTGCACCGGCAAGGACGCGCACGAGGATCCGGACCGGCGCTACATCGCCGGGCTTGCGAACGGCACGTTCTACCTGATCGGCGGGCTGTTCGCGGGCACGATCGTCACGGTGTTCTTCGCGCTGCCGAAGGCATTCGTCGCGATCCTCGCAGGGCTCGCGCTGATCGGTGCGATCAGCGCGAACGTGCACGGGATCTTCGAGGACGAGAACCACCGCGAAGCGTCGGTGATCACGTTTCTTGCGACCGCGTCGGGAATGACGTGGCTCGGGCTCGGGTCGGCGTTCTGGGGGATCGTGATCGGGTCGGTGGCGTATGGGGTGTTGAACAGGGTGCGGGGGCGTCAGCGGAATTGATGCACACGCATGAGCCGTCCTCGAATGCTCGCGGCAATCCCTTCCCGAGCACGGGTTCGTCGGCTCTCGCGATTCGGTTCATCGAGTGCGCGGGTCGGGTCAGGTCATGTCCTTTGCACTTCATGGATCGTCACGACGCCTGACCAGTCAGGCACTACCTCGATGTGTTGCGAATAGCGCCGCCGGCCAACAGAAGCTGATCGACAAGCTCGAGTTTCAACGGCTTGTCCGCATCGAGCTTCTTCTTTTCGATCACATACTTCCACCCGTCGCCATTGCCCGGGTTGCGATAGAACGCCACGATCGCGACGTATTTCGTATCGGCCTGCATCGGCTGCGATAGACTCGCGGCCGCCCCCGGATTCAACACCGCGGCAAGGTTAGCCTGCAGATCCTGTGCAAGCACCGTCCGGTCATTCTTCAGCAAATCCTCGTAGGACGCACCGTCGAACATCTTGCGGTCCTTCAGCTGATACACGCGCACCGCGACCGACGTCGCGCGGCCGGCGTCATCGGGGTTCAGTGCCTCCCGGGCGGACAGATCGACGTTGAGTACCTTGACCTGCTTGAAGAATACCGCGTGATACGCGCTCGACGAGGCGTCCGAGACGGACTGCCAGGCGCCGCAGGCAGACAGCAGTAGAACAGACAAGACGGTTGAAACAGCGAAACGGATGGACATTGATGCTCCTCAGCAATGCATAGTGCAGGTCATGAGCGTATTGGGGTCAGGCGTTGTCGGCCAGACACGAAGCGCAAGCTGATAGCAGCAAAACGGATGCAACGGCTGAAGCGGAAAATCTGAAGATCATGCGTCATTCCTGATCAAGCATGCGATGCGGTAAGGTATGGATTGTGAGTCGTCGCGGGAAAAGCTTCGTAGACGCCGAGCGCAATGTTGACGATACGTTCCTCGTCAGCGGGCAGCACGGTAGTCCAGCCGAGCCGAGGCCGCGGTCCGGCATTTCCCTGACCGATCGCCGGGTCCGGCGTGTATCGCGACGACACCTCCATACGCAGGTGTACGTCCGCCTTGACGCCGACATATAACTGCACAAAGGCCATCAAATCGCGATGCAACGCTGCACCCGGCAACAAGTCCTGCGCCTGCCGAGCATCGGCCGGGCGTAACGTCACACGTACCGCCCGACTTCGATACGCCATCCGCTTTCCCAATACGTAACCTCCGCCCAACCCTTTACGTTGACTGGTTCCCGACTTCCCGACAGCAGGCCCGGCACCGGTAAGCGGCCGCGGCCGCCCCGTCGACGTCACGACCGGCCAGAACTCGTCGACCCGAACCTCGACTCGCGGAATAGCCAGCGCAATGGCGCCTGCCAGTCCCTCCGGCGTGCGAGTGCGCTGAATCAGAAGCCCCAGCAGTGCCAGCATCCGTGAATCAGGCAGGCCGGCGCGCTTCGGCTTGTCGCCCCAGCCGAACCCGGCCAGACACAACAGGTTGCGCGAGTGCGCATCGATGCCGCCAGGCCTGAAGTGTTCGGGATAGCGATACTTCCGCCAGGCGCGATACAGCAACGTGACATACCGGTGATTGAATTGATCGAGAAACGCCTCGACTGCCTCGTGCCCTTCCTCGCGCAGCACGATCTCGTCGATCATGTGCGACGGCATCGCCGCATCAACGCCGTACAACCCCATGAAGGTCGTGCGCACGGTCGGCGGTGAACCCGGCCCGAACGTGTCCGATCCGTCATCGAATTCGACCGACGCGACCTCACTCGCCGGAAAACCCATTCGCGGTCGTGGCCGGAAGCGAACCGGTTCATGCTCGAGCGCATCCCGTGTACCGAACCCCGGCTGATCGGGAAAACGCACTTCGAGCAACCGGCAAAGCTGCATGAAGTTCATCCGTGGTGCGCGCGCCAGGAGCGAGGCGACCAGCGGATCCAGATTCGGGAAGTCGTGCAGTTTCATAGCGGCGCCCGCTCGGCCTTGCTGCGTGGCCATTCAATCCGAGCCTGCGACGGCAGGCTGACGATCTCGAGCTTCGTGAACAGGTTAATGTCGGCGTAGAGCGCGAAGAAGCGATGCAGCAGTTCGCCGAACAGCATCACGTCACCGTCTCCAGCGAACGCATGGCTGTCGAGCGTGACCTCGATCAGCACGCCCCGCTCGACCGAGCCACCCGACACTTCCTCGATCAGTGCCTGTGACACCCACAGGATACCCGCGAGCCGTCGACGGTTCAGCTCGTCGTCCGTCCAGTCGTAGAGCGCGAGCGCCCCACGCAGCACTTCCGCGTTCATCATCGACAAGAAGTTCGGCGCCAGGTGCGACAGCACACGCCACTGGAACCGGTCTTCCGTCGGCGGATACAGCGGCAGCGTCGGCGAGACGAGATTGCGTACCCCGGTGACGTTCTGTGAACTGGTCGAGAGTTCGTCGAGACTGGCTTCCCGCAGCCCCTTGCGCGGCAGCAACCCGTTCGTGCCCGTCACGCGCAACGACAGGCTTTCCTCGGGCAGCGCCTCCATGGTTTCCCATGCATGACCACCGAGCACCACCCACGTTTCGTGCAACCCCGCCACGCCCGAGCGCACGCGCGAATGGAAATACCGCTCCGGCGCCTCGTGGCGCAGCATGCCACCGCGATGGCGGAACGTCGCAAACGGTACGTATTCATATCGCTCGGCCGTCTCGTGGTCGAATGCCTCGATCGCGTCGACGGAATACGTTTCGACATGCTCGCCTTGATGCCCCGCCGGCACCACGCGATATTCGGTTTCGTGATGATCGATCTCGATCGGCTCGGCATCCAGCTCGAACAGGTTGATTACGGGCGAGCAGAATAGCCGCACGTTTTCTGCGCTGAAGCGCTGGTCCGACGGATAGGTCTGCGTCAGCACGATCTCCAGCTCGAACCGGGTGGTACGTTCGGGCAGCTTCGTGACGTCCAGTCCGCAAAGATCCACAAACAGGAATTTCTCGCGGAACGTGAAGTATTCGAGCAGCAACTGATAGCCGGAGAAAGCCGCATCGGCCTTCGGCCACAATCGTTCCTCGGCCGAGAAGCCGGCCGGCTCGATCGTGACGCCGGCGAGCGGCATCGCCTCGCCGTCGCGGATCTCAGGAATGCGCAACTGAATCGTGTCGACCTGGCGCGTGAGCGCAAGGTGCATCGCGAACGCTGTCGGCAGATCCGCATTCAGGTACAAGCGCAACCGGGACAGATCCGTTTCCATCGGGCGTGCCGACCCGCCGAGCGAGAAGCCGAGCCGGATCACCGAACGGCCGTCGTGGCGCACGGTCGGCCCGGCGTGCGTCACCGTGACCGGTTGCAGCGTGACCGCTTGCGTGGTCCTGTAGATGCATTGCACGGTCTTCGGCGACAAGCCTTCCACGCCGGCCTGCGACGGTACGGCGATCGGCGCGGAGCGTATCGATACGCCTGCCGGCACGACTTCGGTCTTCTGAAGCTTTTCCGACAGCGGGATGAGCTCCACAACCGACAATGAGGGGATCATGCGCAAGTAGTGCGGCCATAGCAGGCTGACCAGCCCCTCCGTCAGCTCCGGCAACTCGTCGTCGAGCTTCTGCCGAAGGCGCCCCGTCAGGAATGCGAAACCCTCGAACAGCCGCTCGACGTACGGATCGCGATCGCCGACACGGTCGAGGTTCAGCAGTCGTGCACGATCGGGATGCGCCTTCGCGAATTCCTTGCCGGACTCGCGCAAATAGCGCATTTCGGCTTCGTAGTAACGCAGGATGGGATCGTCGTTTGCCATGGATTCTCGTTACGAAAGAGTCAGCGCTCGAGCCGGATCGAGCACGATAAGTTCCGCCTGCAGTTCGCCGATGCGGCGCGCGAGCGCCGGTTTGTCGGCGTCCTTGCGGTTGCTCGTCGCTTTCAACGCTCGCACGAGTTGCTGCTTGACCTCGAACGCCAGAGCAGGCTCCCAGCGCATCACCGGCAGCGAACGCGACGACGTGTCGAGTTCGACCAGCAACGCAAGGGCCGTATCGGGTCGTCCCGCGTGATCGGCCACGCGCGCCATCACCAGCCGCTGCAGGAAGCGGTGACGCTCGGTCTTCAGGCCGGGTAGCGCCTCGAGCCATGCGAACGCGGCCTCGACGCCGTCGCGCGCGACCAGCTCGCGAGCCTGCGCCTCGATTTCCGGCCAGTCGCCCGCATCGCCTTCGCCGTCCGCGGATAACGGCAACTGCGCAACGGTCTCGCCCGCTTCGAGGTCGCGCACGACCGCGTGGCGGGCGATCCACTCGAGCGTCGCGTCGTCGGAGAATGGCGTGCCGTCGCTGAACGAAAGCCGCTCGATGCCGGGCAATCGCGCGAGGAACAACGCGAAGTCCGTGCGCAGCACTTCGCTCCACGCGTGGTAGGGTGCGCCGACACGATCGAGCGCGACGTGCTGGAAGTACTGCAGGTCGAACCACAGGTGATTCACGCCTTCCATGAACGCCCCTTCGACGCGCTCGAGCAGTTCGTGCCATTGCTTCTGCAGCACGAGGCGCTTAAGTTGCTGGCGCAACTCGGCGCGTGGCGGCGTCAGACGCGTGTGCGACGCGGTATCCGACGGCGGCACGTCGTGCAAGGTGTCCCACCGAACGCTGCGCGCGATACGCACCGACGGCAAATAGCCGTTTTCCTGATCGCGCAGCCATGCCGACATCGAGCGGGCATGGTCGAGCAGGTCGCGCGCCGATGCGATCGATCCGCTCGATACGCTTGTCGAAGCGGGCGTCTGCGGCATCGCCGAATTCGGGCTCACGTTGCGAACCGGTTCATCCTTGTTCCCAAAGCGGGCAACAAGCGGATGCAGGTTCGGACGGGCGGCGTCGGACCACGTACCGGTGCGGGTGACAAGCACATCGAGCGCGGCAATCGCGCGCTCGCGATCCGCGGGCGCGAAGTCTCCGCGGCTGTCCAGCGTTTCGATCATTCGCGCGGTCGACAGCATTTCCAGCGCTGCGCGCTTTGCCTCGGCCCGCGCAGGCAGCAAGGTCTCGCCGAACCGGTCGACCAGTGAAGCAGCCAGCTCGAGTCCGTCGGCGAACCCGGCGGGACCATCCTGACGCAGCCGTGCAAATGCGTAGTAACCGACCAGACGCAGATCCTTTCCGGTTTCCTTGAGAAGCTGTTCGCATGCGCGGGTAACCAACCCGTCGTCGATTCCGGACAGCTTGGTCGCTTCGTCCTTCAGTTCGAAGAATGCATCCTCGTAACCGGGATCGCGACCATGCGCGTGCTCCCCCGGTATCGGGGCAAGCCATGCCGCCCAGGTATTCCGGCGCGCTTCGTGCAGCGAATCGATGCGTGGACCGCCGACGAGTGTCTTTACGAAATTAGCTAGCGTCATGGCAGGTCTCAAAACGCAAATGCGTCGCCCAGCAAACGGAGGGCGTGTCCGAACGGTTTGGAGGAAGCGTCGGGGGACATCGAAGTCGTCGCCAGCGACGACACCGTCATCCCCGGATTGGCCGTGGGCGACTTCATCCCGGACGTGCCCGGCTGCGCGTCCGCTCGAGCCGATTCCGCCGCTGCGGTTCGACGAGGCGCCGGCTCCGGCGTCGCCGGCATTGGCTCATCCGGCAACGACATCGCCCCGGGAAGTCCCGGCGGCAACGGCACGACAGCATGCTTCGCCGCAGCGATTGCCGCAGCCGGCAACGGCGGCGGACTGGCTGTCGACATCTTCGGCCCGGTACCCGCTGCCCCGGTCACGAAAATCCGCGCTGGCAGCACAAAGTTGCGCAACTGGAGTACGTCGAGCGGCCCGGCGCCCGCCTCGCTGCGCAATTGCACCTTCAGCGGAATGCCCTGGCTCGTGTCCGGCATCCAGGTCAGCAAGTAACGCGCGTTGTCCTGCTGTGCGACCTTCGCACGCTCCAGCAGCCGGATCAGGCCGAAACGCCCCTGCGAGTCGAGCGCCGTGCGCAATCCGCCCTGCTCGGTCTGCCATTCGATATGCGAAAGGTTCTCGAGCGACTGACCCGGCCACTCGAACGGCACCCACTCCTGCTTCTGGTTGAAGTAGTGCAGCTCGCGCCCGGACAACACGAACTTCATGCCGGTGACGCCCGGCGTCGGTACGGCCTGCAGTTCGTACCGCACGCGCGCGTCTCCGGACGGGAACAGCACGGTCGAGATCCGCGTGAGCTTGTTCAGGCTGCTCAGGAAGACCGGATCGATCGTGAGCGCACCCTGGTCGGCACCTTGCGCGACGACCCACCGATCGCCCTGCCGCTCGATGACGCCGGCGAGCTGCGTGGCAACGAACTGTGCGATCACGCCATTGTCGGGCCGCATGAAGCGCGCCATCTCAGGCAGCGACGCGTCGTTGTCAGCGTCCGCGAACGGATATCGGCCGCCGAATGACTTGTTCCAGTCGGCCAGGATCGCCGTCCGCCAGATTTCGTTCAGGCTCGACGCGGCCGGCTGCACGACGACTTGCCACGCCTGATCGAACGGCGCGCGAAACAGCGCGCCGAAGCCCGCCCACTGTTCGCCCAGGCTCGCGGCCACACGGCTCGCGTAGTCGCGGCTATCCGAGATATCGGACGTCTTGCCCTGCAGGACCGACTGAGCGGCCAGCCGCGCGATCGCATCCGGATCGGCACCGGAAACGATCTGCGATGCCTTCAGACGCATCGCCGTGACCCGCTCGAGGTAGCGTGCGAGACTGAGGTCGCCGGTCGCGGCCAGCTGCGTGGCGGCCTTGCCGTTAGCCGACGCGCCTAACGCCAGATCGCTGCCGGTCAGGCGCAGGATCGGGCCGAAGGCTACGGCAAGCGGCGCGAGCTGGGGTTGAGCCTGCTTCGACGGATCTTTTTCGTCGGCACCGACCAGTTGCTGCGCCTTGTTGATCAGGCTCTCGGAGAGCGACTGTGCGCTCGCGCCGGCGCCTGCCTGATAGACGATCGCATTCATCAGCGCGACGAGCGGCGAACGTTGCGAGTCGCCCAGCAGCGTCAACTGGTCGGCCGTGGCTGACAGCGTCGGCGCGGATTGCCAGCGCAAGCTGTTGAGGAATACTGCCCATGCGCGCGCGTAGTCGTCGAAGTAACGTTGGCGCAATTCGGCTTTCAATGTCGGCGGAGGGAAGCTGCTGTCCTTGTTGTCGGATGCGCCAACGGAGTTTCCTTCGGGCCGCAATACCCAGTCGCCAGACACGTCGCGCTTGGCGCTTGCGTCGTCGATCGCCTTCGAGATGCGCTCATCCCATGCCGCACGCGTGAAAACACCGGGGACGGTCGCGGTCGTATTGAACAGGCCACGACTCGTCGTGTCGCCGAGCAGCGTCGCGAGGGACACCGGCGGATATTTCGGCGTCGCTTCGTCGATGATCTGCTCGTAGAGCGCGTCCGTGGAGTGCTGGATGCCCCGCACACTGATCACGGTTTGGCGAGCCGACGCAATCAGGTTGCCGTCCGGCGTGATTGCGAACGCGGAAGCATTGGGTGCGGGGACACGGCCAAGATGGCTGGCGAAGAACGCGATAGCGTGCAGACGCAGGTCTTCCCAGGCGCCCGGCGACAGAGGCGAATTCGACGGGCGCGCGGGCACGGCTGTAGCGGCAAGCTGGGGCGTCAGGAAAGCGGCGACGGCGCGCTCCGGCTTCGCGAGCATCAGGTAGGCCTTGAGCGTGTCATAGGCGGCCTGGATCTGTGCATTTCCGCCGTCGGCGATTTGAGCATCGGACAGGGATGCAAGCTCCTGCAGGCGCGCTTCGAGCTTCTGGCGAATCGGGGCGACGAGAATGCGGTTCGTCGCGCCGGCGTAGCTCGGCCACAACGCGTCGAGCAGTGCGCCGTCGCGATTCAGGCCGAATCGCGATGACCACGGCGCGCCTTCGCGCTGATGGACTTCGAGCGTGTCGATCTGTTGGCCCAAGGTGCTCAGGGCTTGCAACGCCTGTGTGTGGTCCTGAACCGTGGAGAGATTGGTGATCGTGTCCGCGGTGCTCTGGATCGTTGCGCGGTTGACGAAACCAGACAGCATCGTGCCGGCGATCCAGCAACCGAGCAGGCCGATTGTTAACCACGCGGCCGCAGTCGACAACGAGAAGCCTACGCGGCGACCGTGGACCTTGCGACTGTGCTCGGCGACGGTTTGCCATATCGTGCGGTGTGGCGGGTCGACGGGCTGGTCATCATCGTTCGCGCTGGCCGGTGCCTGCGGCGATGCCAGTTCCCGTTCCTTGAATAGCGGTGCGAACAGAAGTCCGTGGACCGAATGCCGCCAGATGCGTGATTGGGAGGTTTGTAGCACCAGACCCGACAGCGCACGTCCGAGGTTCGAAATATGCTGCGACAGCTCAGCGGGATAGCGGTCACCTGCGTCCTTCGTCAGGCGCACGACACCGGCATCCGCAAGGTTGTCGGCCAGGTCTTGCAGCGACGCGTCAATCGCATCCGAGCTGAAGCGCGCGTTGGTCCAGGTGAAGCCGATTGCCTCCTCCGGACTCGACGTATCGCTGCCGAAATCCGTCACATTGAGCAAATAGGCCGGCGCGGCCCAGCGCAGCGCACGCGCGTGGCGCGCAAGCCACTGCGACAGATTGTCGGTATCGAATGGGGCATCGACGGAATTGCGGTTACGTGTGACTGCGACAATTGCATCGACCGGACGGCGGCGGCGCAAACGGCGGATTTGGTCGAGCCATGCGGTATCGAGCGTGCTGCTCGTTTGCCTTGCACACAACAGTACCGTATCGCCGGATATTGCATAGCCGGTGTCGAGCAGGCCCGGCGCGAGACGCTTCGCGAGCGGTTCATCACCGGCAATCAGCACCCATCGTGCGCAATAGCGCCAGCGCCATCCGTGGCGGTCGCGCAGTTCATCACGAAGCGCTGCAACCCGGTCGGCCTGTCCTAGCGCTTGCCCCCGATCGTCACGGTCAGCCGACACAGCACGCTGGCCAGCGTCGTATCGGGCGAACCAGCGGGAAGCTTTCAACGATGCGATCCAAAGCAGCACGCCCTCGAAGTACTTGACCAGCAGGATCACCACCAGCAAGACCGAGAACAGGAAAAGCTCGATGATGATCCGTATCTCACTGGACCAGCCATGCCTAGGCCCTTCCACCCATACTGCGATACCGAGTGCAAGGAAGACGATGGCGGCCGCGATGCCAATAAAGAGGCCCACAGGTCGAGTCTTGGTGTCGTTCTTGTTGTCATTCATGTCTGTTTTCTGCACACGAGGGCGATCAAATCTTTTCCTTCGCCACACAGCACCATTTGCGGGTCGCCCGTTATCCGGGCACTTTCTGCGGCAAGGGCAACGGCCAGCCACGGTCCCGCGCCTGAACAATCGCCCACTGATTCCTCGACCACATTCCAATGCGTCTGGTCGAGAAATGGCGCGGCTTGCCGAACGGCGCCGACGCTGTCATGCGTCAGGCCGTGTGTCCACACCGTGTGCAAACGGTCGAGCGAAGACTGCCCCCAGCGAGCACCCAGGCTGAACGTTCGGGCGGACGAATCAAGCGCATCTTTGGCAGGACGATGCAACCGCAGTCCGACAGGATTTGCCTGTGACTCAAGTCGTGGTCGCCCCGTGAGCAGGGCCACGCCTACCTCTGCGACGCCATCAGACAGAACAGCACTGATTGCGTCGCGAAGCTCAACGGCGATCAACAGGTGGGCCGTATTGACGTCTCGCCTATCAAGCCACGCGTCCGTTCGAAAGAGGGACGACTGGTGCTTTCCCGGTCTCAGGTCTATCTTCAAAGCAGGCACACGCTCCGCAATCAATTCCTGTATGCGGGTTTCGACGATCCCAAACTCCACTCTGGAGCGGTGCTGAAGCTCGACAAGCAGCGTTGTTCGCGGTGGAAGCGCCCTAAGTTGCGGCAGGAGACCGTCGATCAAGCGCTCGAGCAGCCACATACACACCGCTTGATGGCGAGCATGTTCAGCGAGTTCGTTGCCCGGATGAAAAGGCTGATCGGGAATGTCGAGCCAACGCGCATTGACTTCGCTATCCGCGACTGCGCCACTCGGCCGTAGCTTTGACAATTGGGTGCCTTTGAGGATGCCCCCAAGCGAGTTTTCCAAATCGTTCGCGGCGAAGCACCAGGTATGACCCAATATCGCCAGCGGTCTGGCCGCCAATGCATGGCAGCGCTGCTCGGCTTCGTCGCTGACGCGATTCGTCGCAAGCGCCTGATTGCGGCGGACGTAACCGTATCCGAGCCATGCGAACAGCAAAAATGCCCAAGCCAGAAAGGGGTAACCCACGGCACAGAACCAAAACCACAGCGTGTTGGTCGGACGACCCGCTGGCCAGAGCATGACCGTCAGGGTCGCTCCTGCTCCGATGACGAGCACCAGCAGGATCGGCCAGGCGATCGTGGAGACATAGGGCGGCGGAGGCACAGCCACCCGCGGCGGCACGCGATTGAAATCGACAGGCATCGCTTAGCGAACCCGCGCTCCGCCGGTCGACGCAATGAGTTCCGCGCCACATCGCGTGTGATCACCGTCGCGCGATAGCGGCGACGTGCCATCTCTCATCCTGCCGCTCCCTTCGACGATTTCGTTATCGCCGTGGATCGGACATGAGACCTTGTCGCCGACACGTGCGGCTCGACGACCTTTTACCTTGATGCGATCCGAGCCGGTCAGGATCTTGCCGCCGTGACTCGTCGCGTCACCTTGATATACGAGATTTTTCATCGATTCCAGAGTGTTTTCAAACCCGACACGAAGAAGGGAAAAGCATGCAGTCAGTCATCTACACCATCGACAGGTCGATTCGTTCTTAACCCACGAAATACTCGTTGATTTAGCTGCTGATAAATTCCCGGCGTGCACATATGATTTGACACAAGGCCCCCACGCCTTTTTACATAAATTCCATTTGGAGAACCTTGATAAATTACGTAGTCGTACGCTCCGACCGTGAATTTTACGTGTGTAAAATTCAAATTCCCTGTAGAAATATCGCTAATTTCGAAGAGATTCCTCGGGGGGCTTGGTTTTTCCGGAAACTGCAACTCGACACGACCCGGCACCCCATATCTGTACTGTACATATCCATTGTTTGGCGAAATATTCCCCGATGCGCACAACGAGACCACTTTCCCACCAAGTGGACAGCTGAAATAGACTTCCTCGTGTGGCTGGCACAATGTAATTTCATCGGCATTTACTACTTGACATCCAAAAATTGCACCAAGAAGACCAATTGACGCATGTAGTGATCGATAATTCAATTGAAATTCCCGCGACTGTTTACTTCCTTTAAATTGCCGACGCGCTTACCACGGCCATCCGTGTCATTGCCCACAATTCCAGCAATCTCGCTTACCCGCTCATTAGCGAAACGAAGCATCGGACATCTTAAGAAAATATTGCCTATAGAATTAAGACTCGATGATTCAATTATCTATGGAGCATGCATTCACGTCTTCACAACGAATCCATCGCTCGATAACATTCCCGTTCTTCTGACGATACCTTGACACCACGAACCCGCTCGACAAGCTAGATTCATTCACCAATACTGAATCATCTTGCACAAGATAGGCTCTAGTAACTGATGATTTCTCAGGCATCGCGTATAGATATGCCCTCTTTGAAATCACTGCATGTCCGACCCAGGCACCCGGCTCAACCGGTGCTACGTGGATAGATGTGCCGTTCCGGCCGCTGGTCAGAGTCCTCTTCAGCTTGTCGGCGTTTTCGGTGTCTCCATCCCTCTGTAATTGGACAAGTAGTTTCAAATAAGCACTTCTGTTACCTACACTCGGTGGATCACACGCAAGCAGATTGTCAAATGCGGTACCTTCCGCCAAATATGCCAAGATTGGCGGCTGTGAAATTTGGTATCCGGTTTTGTGTTTCGATGAGTAAGCGGCATAGATGTCGGCTGCAATAGGTGGATGATCGAAGATCGGCTCAATGTTGACGGACCACTCGTGAGGTGGGCGCCACTCTCCACCACAGACTGCGTCTTGCGCCACATGGACAACGCAACCGTCCTTCATACGTACGAAGGCACACAGATACTCGGAATGCACCGACACCCCGCTGGAATCAGCGAGATCTCCTTCAGCAGAAAAATTCACGATCGAGTACTGTTTGTCTGGAGACAGACTGTTTGAGCCGGGATCGTAAAATCTCAATCCTTCATCGAAAGGGGTAAATATCGTGCCATCTGATCGCTTAAAGTGAAGATCTTGGTAGGCGTCGTGCCCGCGATTGGTATACTGCAAAACACTTGACTCACCCGAGACACTTACCTGGGCCTGCACACAGGCAGGCAGTACTGCCGAGAACAAAAGTAGGGATCTACGAATCATTTGAAGTCCTATAGCATCCCGCGAAGGTGGCTGTAACGTTCTACAGGAGAGTCCATATGGCGTGATGGGCCATAGATTTGAATAAGTTCGGCTTCATACTGCGATCTATTGTCACCCCATTGCGTCGGGTCTGCGCCCAATCCCGTGTGCCGTGCCCGAAGTGCATTAATCGATGCTCCAATATCTTTAGAGACATTACCGGGTGCGTTGACGTCTTGATCAAGAACAAGTGCGCGACCTAACCGGGATAGAAAGAAGTCGCTTGCAGAATTAATATAGCCACGCGGCTTCTTAGCGATGGCAATATGCAAACGACCAATGAAATCCACCACCTGCTTCTTCTGATACTCCTCATTGATCATCGCGTGTGCAATGGAAGCCAACGGTTTTGACTCTTTTGGAAATCCACTGTCTGTTTCTTGAAACCCCTTCTTGATGAAGTCATAGAGTTCCTGCCCGGTAATTTTTCTACTTTCCGTATCACTGGATGAATAATAAATCCTCGCGCCCTCTTCCTGTACAACGGACCATCCGCATCGGCCAAAAACTTCCTCAAACAGACTAGGATTTTCGTTCCGAAACTCCCAGATCTGTCGTGGGAGCTCTCCGTAGCCTTCGGGTGTCACGGTCTTCTGCATGGCACCGGCACTGAACGTCTGCCAGTCCCAAGCCTGCACAGCATCCATATTGCCTTCGTTGGATGACATGGCGATCACGATTGCCTTTTCGTCCTCAGTGGCCTTAGACTTAGCAATGAGATCGTCCCATCCTGTGAACTTGTCCAACTTCTTTGTACCCGCAAAAACCGGGCCATAGTATGTCTGAGGCGGATAGTGACGCCGGCGTCTTACCCAACGATAGCGATTAAATACCTTGCCAAGACAACATCCACAGGCACAAGTATCGCTCTTGAAAAAATTCCCCCCTACCGCGATCGGATGAATATGAAAAACATCAGGGCCGGGGAAGCCGGGCACCGCTGCCTTCACGTCATCCCACCATGCGAGCTTTTCGATCCGCTTCTGCTCTTCCTCGTGCTGTGACTGGGGTCCAGTTTGCTGCTCCAGTTCAGCGGTCAGCCGTCGCCACTTCGACGGATTGGCCCACTCACTTTCGTGCTTCACGATCAACCGAGACGCCGCCTGCATCAGCCAGGGATATCCGCCACGCTCGGTTTGCGACAGCGCGCATAGCTCGCTAACCGCTTGCCTGCCATCGCCTCTCGTGAACAATGCGTCGTATACCTTGGCCATCAACGGACTGAGCTTCGAACGCGAAGCAAGCTCCGCAACTTCGGCACCGCGACTCCATTTAACCCATTCCTGGGTTGTCGCAAAAATCGTGTGCGTCGGATCATGGGCTTCCGCTACGCACTCGAAATCCACCCACTTCTGCGCGAACTCCCGTGTCACCCGGCCGCTCGGGTGGTTGAAATCGCACACCCAGCCGTCGATCGGCTGACCTTGCGCGTTCACCCCCTCGACGTGCCACCAGTTCACCGGGTAGCCCGGATCGGGACTCGGGTGCTGCTGGGGAACGCGTCGATTCGAATCGCGCGCAAGTTCGGCGATCGAATACAACTGGACGGTGTCTGTCTTTCTTGACTGCGGGTCAGCGCCGGGGACGAACGTGTCGCCCTGGGTACGTTGATACAGCACCGTTCCCGACGCGATCCGCAGAAGCGTCGGCTCGGACGGCAGTCCCAGCGCCGTCCAGTCCTCCTTACGCGGACCGTACTGGTTGACCCACGCGCGCCCCCGCTCCAGGAACGACTGGATACCGTCGTCGCAGAACACCTCGATGTGCGCCATCCGGGTTCCGGACGTGCGGTCGTTCAGTGAATCGTAGCAGCCGAGGTGGCCGATCAAATCGCCCGCCTTGATTGGAATTCCGGGGGGGTTGCCTGGATTGACTTGGTCCGTCACTGCCACAACCCTATCGAACATTGAGTCCTCGACGACCTCCTCGACAACCGGCCCACCGTTTTCCTCTCCGAGATATACCCACTTCCCGATCACGCTCGACGGTTCGACGTATTCCCCGGCCTCTTGGGGATAAGGCAACGCCCCATGGATATCAGTCAACTGCCCCCACGGCTTTCCACGCTTCATCTCAATCCTCCCGATGCCAACTTTGGCACCCTGGGGTAGAACGCCAACAGGGCCTCCGTTGGGAGTCTTGCGAACCCGCAGCCCCTGCTGGGACGGATCGGGAACTTGCCCATTGCGACCCACCAACGGCTTGTCCTGCGCGTACTGCGTGACCTGCCATTGCCGTGGCCAGTACGACGGCTTGCTGCGGTTCGGGAAGTTTGCGTAGTCTTCCCACGACATCAGATGCATATACAGGCTGTAAAACGTCAGCGTCGTGCCACGCGGGAACTCCATCGTGTGCTGCACCAACGCGAAACCCGTGCTGTACGGTGCCTGAAGCGGCGACCCGCCCCCGGCTTCAGCGACTTCGCTGATCGGGTATCTCTTGTTGACGCGAAATGCGATCAGCGTGCCGTCAGCGATGCAGCGCAGCCCTGCATCAAGATCCAGCGCTTGCCCCGCACCAGCCTCCGTGATGTGGATTCCACCGTGCCACATCCCGGTGCGGCTAACGAGATACGCGCCTGAGGGCTCGCGCTCAGCCAGCAGCCGATATATCTCGTGCTCGTCCGTGAACTGTGCGGATGCTTCGGACTGGCCCCGTCCCTTTCGAAGGAATGGAAACGCAAACGGCAACGGCTTCAGCTTGACCGGAGTCGGCGTCGGTGCTTGCGGCTGCGTCGGTGCGGGTCGGTTTGCCATAGTCGTTCGTTATTCAGAAAATCCGAAGTTCGTTACTTTCTTCACATCGTTGAGCGGCGCCTGAGACCAAGTCGCGAACTTGAAGTTGCCGCCGTCTGCACCGTCGATCGTCAGGTTGCCTTTGATCTGGATTTCTCCTGCAGGGCTACCGAGAATGATCTTGCCGCCTGAGAGCTTGACGTAGGCGCCGGCCCCGTCGCCGAGCGTGACGCCTTTGCGGCCCGTGATGACCACCTCGCCATCCGACGAGCTCACTGTCATGTCCTGCATCGACATCAATTCCATTGCGTCGGACTGCGCCTGGATCTGGACCTTGCCCTTCGCGGCAAAGATACGAATCCCAAGCTTCGCCGCGAAAAGCGAAATTGCCTCGCCAGCTGCGATCGCGATTCGCTTCATGACGCCGATATCGAGCCCATCACCAGCCGTAACGAACATTTGGTTGCGAGCGGCAAGCTGCATCTGCTGTCCGCTGGCTAGTCCGATACCATCGGGCGCCGTTGCGACGAGAACCGGCTTCTGCAGTCGCCTCAGCTTCTGCTGAATCAGCACTCGCTGTTGATCGATGTCGGCTTGAAGCGCTTTCGCAGCATTTGCGGAGTCGTTGAGCGCCTTCAGAATCTGTTCGGCCTGCTCGAGCGTCGTGTCGGCATCCTGCATCGCAAGTTGCTGGCCGGAGGCACCTGGTTGCCCTTCCGCAGTAACCAACACGCCCTTTGCTCCCCTGACAGTCGCCGGTCCATCGGTGCGCAATTCAGCACCACGCCCGCGCTCCTCGCGCTCACCATCGACCATATGGCCGAGGTTCAGCTCACTAGTCTGAAACGGCGTCGCCAGATGAACGTGCTCGACCCCTTCCTTATCCTCCATCCGCATCTCGTTCCGCGCGGCGGTGCGGATCAGGTTCCGGGTATGGTTCTGACTGGTGACAAGATCCGGATGCAGACTGTCATGCATCGCTCCGATGATCACAGGCCGATCCGGATGACCTTGCGTGAAAACAACAGCCACTTCCGCCCCGTCAATCAGCGGAAAATGATGCCCATAGTCGTCACCGCTATACGGCTTCGCGAACCGCACCGGCCGGCTTGTCCCACCCGGGCTCCACTCATCGAGGTCGAACGGCAGCTTGATCACATACCAGCCCTGTTCGGTCAGGTACGCGTACTTGTAATCACCGGGCGATGTAATACGCGCCGGCAGGATGCCGTCGATAGCCGGTCGCTTGATGGTATCGATCGACGTGCGCCAAACACGATCAGACGGAATCCCCTCGAAGGTCATCCAATACGACTGATCGCGACCACCCTGCGACTGAACCGCCGTGATGAAGATCCCGTGCTTCGCATCAGCCGGGTTCGGCTCGATCCGCATCACTTCACCGGCTTCGAGCCAGAACGGATTCCCTGTGCCTTTGAACGTGATCTGCGCGGCGAGATGTTCCTCGTGACGACGGCGCGCCACACCTTTACCATCTTCCGGCGTCTCGTAATGCTCGCCCCAGCGGTAATCGACGCCGCTCGTCGTCGTGTCGTCGCGCGCGGCGTTTTCCTCGACCAGCAGCGACACACCGGCCTGCCGATGGTTGTAGTCGTGCAGACGCACGGCTTCAGGCACGCGCCGAGTCCGCTTCTCGAGCGTCTTGATCGCGTCCGCGCCCGCACTTTCGAGCCCCGAGTCTCGCCGATACGACACGGTGCGCTGCTTGCGCGCATAGGCATCAAGATCGTCGCCAAACACGAGCACCGCGTGATCTTTCTTCTGCTCCCAGCGAAACCAGATCCCTTCCTCCGCACAAATTCGCTGGATAAAGGCACATGTCGTTTCGTGATACTGGGTAATGTACTCGCGCCGCTTGTATTCGCCTCGCAGCTTAAACAGGAAGTCGACCCCGGCGCGGTAGCCGTAATGACGCAGCGTGTCGGTCACGATCTCCTCGACGGACTGCTTCTGGAACAGCCGGCTCGTCACGCCCCGGTTCAAGTCGGCGAGCTTCGGCTCGAGCCGCACGCGATAGTGGGTCTGATCGGTCGAACTCCCGAACTCGTCGAACTGCGTGATGACGCCGTGGATCGTATAAGCCGGCGACATCGTGCTGAATTGCCCGGCGTTCTCGCCGAACATCCTGCGCAGATAGTCCAGGTTGGGATCGACCGGCGCGATGATGAATTTCGCGGGACGGCCGATCACTTGATCCATCGGGATACCGGCCATCGGGCTCGTGAATTCGACGTCGTAGCGGTACAACTCGCTCACGGCGTCCCGGCCCGTAAACCGCAGCACGGACGTCGGCGCCGGATGAGGCGCCAGCTTCAATTCATAAGCCTGCGACGGCAGTATCATCGACATGGATCTTCTCTCAGGTGCACGAACATAACGGCGCCGCCGGGGCAGCCATCAGCGCCCCGACGGGTCATGCATGAAACGTCGGATCAGCCCTTCGCCTTCGGCATCTGCGACACAAGCGACAGGCCGATGTCCATGCCCTCGACCTGGAAGTGCGGGACGATGAAGAGCTTGATGCGGAAGAAGCCGGGGTTGTCCTCGATGTCCTCGACCGTCACCTTCGCCTCGCGCAGCGGGTGCGACGCCTGCAGCTCGTCGCCCGGATCCTTCATCTCGGTGACGAGCCCCTTGATCCAGTTGTTCAGCTCGAGTTCGAGCAGACGCCGGTCCTTGGTCGTGCCGATGTTCTCGCGCTGAATCAGCTTCAGGTAGTGTGCGATGCGCGACAGCAGGAAGATGTACGGCAAGCGCGCATTGATGCGGCTATTGGCCGTCGCCTCCTTCGTCTCGTACAGTGCCGGCTTTTGCGCCGAGCTGGCCGAGAAGAAGCACGCGAAGTCGTGGTTCTTGTAGAACGACAGCGGAATGAAGCCGAGATTCGCGAACTCGAACTCGCGCGTTTCCGGGATCAGCACTTCGGTCGGAATCTTCGGCTGCACGCCGGTGCCGAGGTCATACAGGTGAACCGGCAGGTCCTCCACCTTGCCGCCCGCTTGCGGGCCGCGAATCTGCACGCACCAGCCATTGCTGACGAAGCTGCGCACCATGTTGGCCGCGAACGCGAACGACGCGTTGACCCACAGATACTTGTCGTGGTCCTGGCCTTTCACCGCTTCTTCGTAGTTGAACGCACGCACCGGCGTCGTATCCTTGCCATACGGCAGGCGGCCGAGCACGCGGGGCATCGTCAGGCCGACGTAACGCGCATCGTCGGTGTCGCGGAAACTCTTCCACTTGATGTACTCGGCACGATCGAAGTAGTTGCCGATATCCTGGATGGACGCCACTTCTTCCATCGAATTCTTGCCGAAGAACGCCGCGCCCACCGAGCCGATGAACGGCATGTGCGCCGCAGCCGCGACCTTCGAAATATTGCGCAGCAGCGCGACATCCACCGGCGAGTTCGCGAATTCGAAATCACTGATCATCGCGCTGATCGGCTGGCCGCCCGGCGTGTCGTATTCCTCGATGTATGTGAGACGATACAGGCCGCTCTGGATCAGTTCCGGCGAATCCTCGAAGTCGCGCTGCAGCGCATCCTTCGATACATCCAGCACCTCGATGCGCGCGTTCTTGCGGAAGTCCGTGCGCGACACGAGCATCTTCAGGCCGCGCCAGCGACCTTCGAGCGCCTGAAAATCCGGCGCATGCATGACCGCGTCGAGCTGGCGGCTGATCTGCCGGTCGAGCTGCCCGATATAAAAATCAAGCAGCGACTTGTCGAGTCGGTCGACCGGCTTGCTTTCCTTCGCGATCAGGCTGAGCAGCGCGTCCATGCCGCGTGCGACCCGTTCGTCGGCCGATGCCTCCGACAACGCGTCGTTGTCGCGGAACGCTTCCAGCGGCCGAGCCTCGGCGACCGGCTTCAGGTTGATCTTGTTGCACAGCGCGGCATAGACACTGTCGTTGTCGAGCGCGATGGTTTCCGTGGCGCCCTGGCGCGATTCATTCTGGTTCATGTTTCTCTCAGTCACGTTTGGTATGGCTGCGTGGTTGCGGGAGGCGGTGACGGCCGTCTTGGGCCGGCCGCGTTCACGCATGGCCTTCCTGCTGCAGGGTTGCCGTGGCGATTTGTCCCAGTTCGCCGCGCAGCTTGTCGGACAGGCGCTTGTCCTTCAGGATCTTCTCGAACTCGCGGCGGAACATGCCGTTGTCGAGCAGATTCGACTTGAGGTCGCGCAACAGATTGCGCATCGCCAGCATCGCTTGCAGCTCGGGAATCTGACGAGCAACCTGCTCGGGCTCGAAATCCTTCATCGAGCGGAACGAAAGATTCACCGGCAGTTCGGAGCCGTCGCCGGCCAGGGTGTTCTCCGCGGCAATCTTGAGATCCGGTGCATGGTCGGCCAGGACCGCGTCGAAGTTGTTCTTGTCAATATTGACCTTCTTGCGTTCGGCCAGCGGCGCCTGTTCGCGGCCCACGCTGAAATCGCCCGCGACGAGCAGCTTCAACGGCAGCTCGACCTTCTTCTGGGCCCCGCCCGTATGCAAATCCAGCGTAATCGAGACGCGGCTCTTCGGAATTTCTCTCTGGAAGCTATCCATTTGTAGTCCTTATTTAGTGATGGTCAAGCATTGGGCGGGCACACGGCGTGTTCGGCACGTTGGTCTCTTCGATATGTCACGCGTGGATGCAATGTCCAGCGTGTCCCTATCGATATTTCATCGCATGGTCTCCGTTCGCACGGCGAAATCGCATGTGACTTATACACGGCAAACTACGAATGAGTCAAAGCGCGTCGTTCAAAAACCACAACGGTCAAATGCAAAAAATCGCAAACATTCCGAAACAATTTACAAATTCAAAAGGCGCCGATTATTTTCGAGATAAATTGTATTCGAGCCGAATGATGCTATTCAAAGCGACCGGCATTCCCGCCGCATCCCTTTTTTACACGGTTACCCGCGCCTTTCCCATTGATCGCAAGCCATCTTTTCAGCGCCGCTCAAATTCGCCCGATAAATCATATATCCCAAAAATAATCACCGGACGAATTGTGAAGTTTGTTCACATTTCATATATTTAAGTTAGTAAACCAAACTATATGGGAATTATAGAAATTGGTTGCGCATCCAAAAAGAAGTCATGTATAGATTACGCCCTTGAACCGAATAACGAACAAACAAATCACACGAGAGACCATGCGAATCGCGAAGCCGCTATGGCACGAGGGCCTCATCCTGACCCAGCAGCATTTTCAGCAACAGGATAGATGGGCTGAATTTGCGCTACGTCAGTACGTCAGCGCGGCTATCGCACAGCCGTGGGGAACGCTTGCTGTCGAGGTCGATGAAGAAGCGCTGTCGACAGGGCGCCTGAAACTCACCCGCCTGCGGCTGTGTTTTCCGGACGGTACGCCGATCGATACGACCGTCGCCGATACGCTGCCGTCTGCGCGCGATCTGACGCAAGGCGTGCCCGCGGACATGCAGAGCGTCGTCGTGTTCGCAGCGCTCGCGTTGCCGGACGCGAATGGCAGCAACTGCCGATTCGACGAGACGTCGCTCGCCCGCCCGCGGCGGGCTTACCGTGAATTCGTCAAGGTCGCGGACCTGAACGGGGCCGGCGAGGCCGAAATCGCCGTCGAACGGCATGCAGTACGGCTCGTGTTCGACTTCGAGTCGCACGCCGACGACACGGTCTGTGCGATCGCGCGGCTGACGCGCGGGTCCGGCGGCCAGTTCCAGGTCGATCGACAGTTCGTGCCGCCGTGCCTCACGCTCGCCAGCCATCCGCTGCACATCGAGCGGATCAATCGCCTGATCGACATCCTGCACGCCAGAACCCTCGCGCTCGGGACGCGCCGTAGCGAGCGCATCGCCGAGGTCGCGGAATATGGCGTGGCCGACGTGCAGCTTTTCTGGCTGCTTCATTGCATCCACGCCGCATGGCCGCAATTGCGGCTGTTCGCGACGCATCCGAGCCGCCCTCCGGAGCATCTGTACGCGACACTCGCGCAACTGACGAGCTCGCTGATGACGTTCTCGACCGAAGCGCAGCTCACCGACATTCCGGTGTACGACCATGTGCGAGCCGACGAGGTGTTCGCGAAACTGGAATCGCTGATTCGCACTCTGCTCGACGCCATCATTCCGTCGCGGGTCGTGTCGATCGGCCTTACCCGCAAGGGGCCGACCACGTGGGCCGGCCAGTTCCTCGACGAGCGGATCGTCGCGGATGCCGCCGACTGGTATCTGTCGGTCAACGCGTCGATGCCCGCGTTCGAGTTGATCGAGCAGTTTCCACGGCTTTGCAAGATCGGCGCTCCCGACGACGTCGAGCACATCATCAATTCGGCTCTGCTGGGCGTCCCGCTCAAGGCCGTCCAGCGCGTGCCTGGCGCGATCCCTGTGCGCCTGGACAATCACTATTTCGCGCTGGACGCGTCTAGTGCCGTGCACGCGAAGATGCTCGCCGCGCGAGCGTGCCAGATCTACTTGCCCGCGTCGGTACCGGACGCCTCGCTCGAACTCTATGCCGTGCTGCGTTCATGAATGCACTGACTTCCCCCCGAAACGACACCGCCCTGATGCCGAACGCGACGGGCGCAAGCAGCCCACCCAGCGACGGGATGCGCGATCTGTTGCGCGACACCGCACTGCTCGTGACGACGCTCGCCTCGGGCGGGCAGACTCAGGACGCAGCCGCGTTGCGGGCCCGGTGCAAGCAGCTTGTCGAGCAATTCGCGAGCGCGCTGCAGCACCGGGGGTTTCCCGACGACGTGCGCAACGAGGCGCTGGTTGCGCAGTGCGGGCTGCTCGACGAGGCAGCGCTGCGACACTTGCCCAGTGAATCCCGGTCCGCATGGGAACGCGAGCCGCTGCAGGTGGAGCAGTTCAATCTGCACGAAGCCGGTGAACGCGTGTTCGAGCGGCTCGACATGCGCATGCGCGAACCAGCGCCGCCCGTCGCGTTGCTCGAGTGCTACTCGGCCATCCTCGGGATGGGATTCATCGGCCGGTACGCCCGTGACGGTGAAGCCAAGCGAATCGCGTTCATCGAGTCGTTGAATGCCCGACTGGAAACGCTGCGCCCCGCCCCGGATCGGCCATTCATCGCGGATCGCGTCGGACGACGTGTGTCCGACTGGTTCTACCGGCTGTCTCCATGGGCGATCGCCGGACTCGCGTGCGTGGCCACCACGATCGTATGGAGCGTCTGGTCGGCCACACTCGACGGGCAGCTCGCGCATCTTGTGGCGGCAAAGGCCGTTCGCCAGTGAAATCCGACCTGCCTGTTCTCTCCACGGAATCGAAGCGGCCGCCTGATCGCGGGCACGAAGGCCTCGGGTATCCGTCGCGGCTCATGATCGCGTTCGCAACCTTGTTGGCGCTCGCGGTGATCTGGCTGGTACTTCCGCTCGGTTCCGGCATCGCCTGGGCATTTTCGGCCATCGCCGGGATGGCCGCGCTCGCGCTAATGGTGTGGTGTACGTGCAAGCTTGGCCGCGCGCGTAGCCAGAGCGCGCATGTGCTGACCGCGCTGGGCGCTGCGACGGCCGACATCCCGGTGAAGCTGCGCACACGCATGCCGCTCGTGCTGGTGACCGGCGACGGGCTGCCCGCGCTGTTCGACCGTACGGGAGAAGTCCGGCGCGTACACCTCGGCGACGGCGGCATCTGGCTGCGCGTCGATCGCCCTCAGGATCTGCCGCGCCTGGCCGTTGCAGTCAGGCAGTGGCGCGATGGGCGGGCCCCGGACGGCGTCATACTGTCGGTCGCGCCTGCGCTGCACGCGGAAACCGACACGCTGACCCAGAACTTGCGTGCCGTACGGCAGGTCGTCGCCGATGCCGCCCGCATGCTGGGTACGCGACTGCCGGGCTATGTAGCCGGCTACCAGCGGCTCACCACCGGCTCTGTCGACCTCTCGACGCCGGCGTGGTACGGCATGTCGTCGGCCACCCGCCTGGCAGGCGGTGCATGTTTCGAACCCGTGATTCGCGCGGCGGAATGCGAGGTCCAGTGTGCGGCCGGCGATCGCGTCGCGGCGACACGCGCCGCCGCACTGGCCTCCATCGTCGGCTGGACGCAGCGCGTGGTTTTCGGCGCACTGTCGGACCGGCAACAGCCCGCGGCGCCATGGGCGCTGTTCGGCGCTGGCTGGATCGACTGCGGGCCAGCGAGTGCGTCCGGAAACCTCTGGGAACGCGATGTCGAAATGCAGACGCGCGTGGCGCGTGTAGCCTCCACCGCCTCGCCGACGCCGTGGCCGCTCCCGCAGTCGCTGATCGAAGCGATGCCGCGACGATACTGGATGTCTCCGCGTGGGGCCGCCGCGGGCCACGCACTCGCCCTGCTCGCCTGCGCCGCTGCCGTCGCATTCTGGGGTGCGGCCAGGAACAATGAAGCGCTGCTGGATCGTATCGCCGCCGATCTCGGGCGCTATTCGACGATCCCGGCAAAGCACGATGCGGCGAAGCGGGACGCACTGCAAGCGCTCGTGGCCGATCGCGATCAACTCGATCGCTACGCGCGCACCGGTATCCCGCTGCGCTTGTCGTTCGGCATGTATCGGGGGGCGCAGCTGATGCCGGTGCTGAACGACGCGATCGCCTCTTACGAGCCGCCGCCACCTCCGCCTGCTGTCGTCTCGCTCGACAGCATGTCGCTGTTCGACAGTGGCAAGGCACTGCTGAAGCCGGGGTCCAACCGAGCGATGGTCGGCGCGCTCGACATGATCAACGCGCATCCCGATAAACGCATCCTCGTCGCCGGCTACACCGACAACGTGGGCAATCCGGACAACAACCTGAAGCTTTCGACCGCGCGCGCGGAAGCCGT
Source organism: Burkholderia sp. BCC1972 (assembly GCF_905339605.1). Taxonomy (NCBI): domain Bacteria; kingdom Pseudomonadati; phylum Pseudomonadota; class Betaproteobacteria; order Burkholderiales; family Burkholderiaceae; genus Burkholderia; species Burkholderia sp. BCC1972. Next base: position 75,356 of record NZ_CAJPGH010000009.1, read on the forward strand.
GCGCGACTGGCTGGTCGACGCATCCGGCATTTCCGCTACCCGGTTTGCGATTCAGGGCTATGGCATGACCCGCCCACTCGCGAGCAACGACACGCCCGACGGACGCGCGCGAAATCGTCGCGTGGAAATTACCCTGGTACCGGATACGGGAAGGTAGCGACCAGGTTTAGTCCCCGAAGCAACCCGCTTCGGGATTCTCAAGCTCAGGGGCTCGCTCCTGGCGAGTTTAGTAGTACGTATAGTGCAATATAAAGGAGCAAGGCAACGGCAATTCCGGCCTACATGTGGCTCAAGGACGACGGCGGCGCCGACATCAAGGGTTCGGTGACGGTTCAGGACCGCGAAGGCAGCGTCGAACTCGTCGCATTCGACCATGGCGTGCATATCCCGACCGACGGCAATACCGGCAAGCTGACCGGCACGCGCGTCCACAAGCCGATCACGCTGACGAAGGAAACCGACGCGTCGACACCGTATCTGTACAAGGCCGTGACGAGCGGCCAGACGCTCAAGTCGGTCGAGATCAAGTGGTACAAGATCGACGACGCGGGCAAGGAGAAGGAGTACTTCAACACGAAGCTCGACAACGTGAAGATCGTCGCCGTGAGTCCGGTCATGCACGACATCAAGAATCCGGACTACGAGAAGCACAACCACCTCGAAAACGTGGAGCTTCGCTACGAAACGATCACCTGGTCGTACAAGGACGGCAACATTATCCACAAGGACACCTGGAACGAGCGGTCCTAATCCCCATCGATGGTCGAACCGCCGGCTCCTCGCGCGGTTCTTTTGCCAGCCTGACCGGTTCAGGCTGGCCTTCCTGTCCTCAAGACCCAGTCCGGCCGCAACGACTGCGCCTGGCCCACTCCCTCTTCAGACATCGACATGACGCCGCGCGACACGACCCACCTGCTCCGTCGACTCAACCCCCACTGTGCGAAGGCGCTCGAAGCGGCCGTGAGCTTATGCCAGACGCGTCTCGCGGACGAGATCACCGTTGAGCACTGGCTGCTGAAACTGATCGAGGCCGGTGATGGAGACATCCCGGCGATTCTGCGGCACTACGGCATCGATATCGACACCGTCTGGGATGCGCTGCTCGCGTCGATCGAGCATCTTCCACGCAATCTTCGGGGCAAGCCGGCCCTGTCTCCGCAACTGGCGGCCATGCTGCAGGACGCATGGGTGCGCGCAGCGTCCGAGACGGACGACGCGACCATCCGGTCCGGCGATCTGCTGCAGGCGATCGTCGATCGCCCCCACGTACTGCGTGCGCAAAACGCGTGGCCCCTGCTGTCCGTCAGCAGCACGCAGATCCAGCGCGTCCTGCCGCGTCTGGCCCATCGTTCGTGCGAGAGCGCGCGACCCGAGAACATCGAAGCCGAAGCGGAGGATCACCCGATCGGCCCCGCCGCCGACCAGACGCCGGAATCGGCCGCCCCCGTCGCGGCAGCAACGCTCACGCGCCGCCGAACCACGGACGGCGGCGCCCTCTCCCGTTTCGCGATCGATCTGACAGACAAGGCTCGACGCGGCGCGATCGACCCGGTATTCGGCCGCGATCGCGAAATCCAGCAGATGGTCGACGTGCTCGCGCGTCGGCGCAAGAACAATCCGATCCTCGTCGGCGAGCCGGGCGTCGGCAAGACCGCGCTCGTCGAGGGCCTCGCGCTGCGCGTCGCGGAGGAAAGCGTTCCGAACGTGATTCGCGACGTGCGCATCCTGACACTCGATTTGGGCCTGCTGCAGGCCGGCGCCGGGGTGAAAGGGGAATTCGAGCAACGCTTGAAAAACGTCATCGACGAGGTTCAGTCCTCACCCGAGCCGATCCTGCTCTTCATCGACGAGGCACACACATTGATCGGCGCGGGCAATACCGCCGGCGGCGCCGACGCCGCGAACCTGCTCAAGCCGGCGCTCGCGCGTGGCGAATTGCGTACGATCGCGGCGACTACATGGTCGGAGTACAAGGAATTCTTCGAGCGCGACGCCGCGCTCGAGCGCCGCTTCCAGATCATCAAGGTCGACGAACCCGACGACGACGCGGCGTGCCTGATGTTGCGGGGGCTGAAGAGCCGCTACGCGGAATATCACAACGTGCACATTCGGGATGACGCGCTCATCGCGGCAGTGAAACTCTCTCGACGCTATATCCCAGCGCGGCAACTGCCGGACAAGGCAGTCGACCTGATCGATACCGCTGCGGCGCGGGTGCGAATGGGACTCGAATCGCCGCCCGCGGAACTGCAGCGCGCGCGCGCCGCAGTCTCCGCCCTCGAACTCGAACTGGCGACGCTCGACGCGGATGCACGGGCTGGTATCGATGACGTTGGGCCCCGGAGCGTGACGCTGGAGAACGCGCTTTCCGAAGCGCGGAACATCCTGACCGCCTTGCAGGCGCGCCACGTCGGCGAACTCGAGCTGGTCCGCCTCTTGCACCGGCATCGAGCCGACATCGCCGCAGGCGGCTCGTCGTCCAGCCATGGCCAGTTCGACGACATCAAACGCCTACTGGCCGGCCGGCAAGGCAAGACACCCTTGATCTCTGTCGATGTCGACGCGACGGCCATCGCGCGCGTCGTCGCGGAATGGACAGGTGTGCCGGTCGGCAATCTCGTCGAAGACGAACTGCTGAGCCTACTGAATCTCGAACAGCAATTGGCCACGCGCGTGGTCGCACAGGACGATGCCCTGGCTGCGCTCGCGGAGAGCCTGCGCACCGCGAAGGCAGGCCTCAAGAATGAGCATGCGCCACTCGGCGTCTTTCTGCTCGCGGGACCATCGGGCGTCGGCAAGACCGAAACGGCGCTGGCCCTGGCCGACCTGCTGTTCGGCGGCGAGGTCGCGCTCACGACGATCAACATGTCGGAATATCAGGAAGCACATACGGTGTCGCAACTGAAAGGTTCGCCACCAGGCTATGTCGGCTACGGCCGCGGAGGCATCCTGACCGAAGCCGTGCGGCAGCGTCCGTACAGCGTCGTGCTGCTCGATGAAGTCGAAAAAGCTCACCGCGACGTGCTCGACATGTTCTATCAGGTTTTCGATCGCGGCACGATGCGCGACGGCGAAGGACGCGAGATCGACTTCCGCAATTGCGTGATTCTGATGACATCCAATCTCGGCAGCGCACGGATTGACGAGATGACCGCCGACGATCCGCAGATTTCCCAGGCGACGTTGCTCGAGTCGATCCACCCGCAGCTTGTGGCGCATTTCCAGCCCGCCCTGCTCGCGCGCTTCCAGTCGCTGGTCTATCGGCCGCTCGATGCCGCCGCACTCGCGTCGATCGTGCGGCTCAAGCTGTCGAAGGTCGCCGACCGCCTGCGCCGACAACACAGCGTCGAGCTGACGTGCGACGAGCCGTTGATCGACGCGATGGCCGAGCTTTGCCTCGCGCGCGAGTTCGGTGCACGCAACGTCGATGCGTTCCTCGACCAGCGGATTCTGCCGAATCTGTCGCGTGAACTGCTAGCGCGCATGGCCACCGGGGCCACACCCGAAAGGATCGTGCTGTCGAGCTCGTCCGATGCTAACCTGACGATCGATTTCATCGATCGGAGCGACGTCGCGGCGGGCGCGACGGAACCGAAACGCGCGACCGCGTAACCAGGGGCCAGGATCATGACGGCGCGTCCCTCTCTCCATGACATGTTGGTCGGTCAGATCAGTGGTGAGCCGCTCGATGCTTACGACGACCGAACACTCGAGTGCATGAGCGTCCAGAAAAATGTGCAGCGCATCCTGAACTCGCGTGCCGGAGCGCTGAAGCATCTGCCGGACTATGGTCTGCCGGATCTGACGAACATCTACAAGGCCCTGCCCGTGTCAGCCCACATGCTCAAGCAGCAGATGGAGGCGACGCTCTTGAAATATGAGCCTCGTATCCGCTCCATCGACGTCGCCATCCTCGAAAACGACGATCCTGGTGTGCTCGTGAGTTTTGAAATGACGTGCCATCTGCGGAAGGCCGGACTCGTGCGGTTCGGTACGTATTTCGAGCCGCCCGGGCGTATGTGGTTGAAACGCCGGATTACCGAACACGATTGAAGTGCTCCCGGAAGTCCGGACCGGGCTTCGCAACTTGCGAATCCCGGTCCATCGATATCAACGCCAGATGCCGGCTGCCTGCGTCACGCCGGCGCCGCATGCGCGCGCACAAGTACAGCAAGCGCTTCCTCCAGTGACGTCGTCCCGTAAGCCCGCTCCGACACCCCGTCCTCCACATCGATCCGCCCGGCGTTATGCACGTCGTACAGGTCGACGATCAACTGCGCATGGCGTTCGCTGAGCCCGGCGCGCAGCAGCGTCGCATTCCACGTGTCGCGCGGCAGCTCGCGCGCGACGATCGCGCGCCCCGTCGCCGCACCCAACGTATCCGCGATCGTCGTCACGCTCACCCGCCGCGGCCCTTCGACGCTGACGATGCGTGGCCCGTTGCCGCCTTCCGGCGCATCGAGCAGCAGCCGTGCCGCGACGACGCCCACATCGGGCGCCCAGACCGTCGGAAAGACCTTGTCGACCGGATGGTGGAAACTCGGCAGCACGCCGGTGCCGAGCGCGACCGGCAGCACACGCGCCCAGTTCTGCAGATGCTCGGCCGAGCGCAGCAGCGTCAGCTGCGTGGGGATCGCCCTCAGCCGTTCCTCGAAGTCATGGAACAGACGCGTGATACCCGTATTGCCTTCAAGCTCCGCGCCGTAATCGGACAACGCGAGCAGCGCAGGCGGCGGGTTCGAGGCGATTGCAGCGGCCGCCGCATCGATCGTCCGCGTCATCGTCGCGGCCGGATCGGGGTCGGCAGCCGGCACCGGGCACAGGATCTGCACGGCCTGCGCGCCGTCGATCGCCGCGGCGATCGCGTTCGCGTCCGTCAGGTCCGCGATCGCGACATCGCAGCCGAGCTGCACGAAACGTTCACGATGGCGTGCGTCGCGCAGCACCGCGCGCACGGAATGGCCTGCGTTGCGCAAGGCTGTCACGGTCGACAGGCCCACGTTGCCGGATGCTCCGAAGATCACGAACACGATCTGCTCCTGAGGGATGAAAGTGTTGTGATTGTCGGCATGCGCGGCCGGAAAGGCGCGCAGGGAGGGATGAATCGAGCAGGAAAGGATGACGGGATACGAGGACGCACACGGATCGTGCAATCCGCCCGTCAGCTATCGACGCGCAGGCTTCTCGCCTTCCCGACCGTCATAAGCAAGCCGCAACCCGCCCCGCGCGCCCGACCGCGCAATCTCCGTCGGCGTCGCGCCCAGCACGCGGTTCATCCAGTTCGCCATGTGGCTCTGGTGTGCAAACCCGGCTTCCAGCGCGATCTGGCTGATGCTGAGCCGGCCTTCGAGCAGCAGCGCCTTCGCGCGCTCCACCCGGCGCCGCACGACGTATTGGTGCACGGGCATCCCGAGCGTTTCGCGGAACAGCACCTTGAAATGCGGCACGCTGATCGACACGAGCGCCGCGAGCTCGGCCAGCGTCATGCGCCGCTCGAGGTTCGCTTCGACATAGTCGATCACGCGCGCGGCCGCTTTCGGCGCAAGCGTGCGCCGGCGTTCGCGGAACGCCGGCTGGCCGTCGACCAGCCGCGCGACGAGCGCCGTGCACAGGCTTTCCGCGTAAAGCGGATCCGACGCGTCTTCCGCTTCGAGTTCGGCGGCCATCGCCCACGCGATGTGCTGCAGCCGCGGGTCGCGCACCTGCAGCCGGCGGCGGATCTGCGCCTGCGACGGCTTCAGTTCGAGCTGCTCGACCGTACGCCGCACGAACGTGTCGCTGAGCGCGATATGCAGGATCCGGCAGTCGGCGCTGTCGGTCCACTGGCCGGGCAGGCCGGCCGGAATCACGTCGACGTCGCCGTGCGCCTGGATGCGCGACACGCGCTCGCCGTCGCACACGCAGTCCGCACGAACCGGCGAACCGATATGCACACCGATCCGGTGATGCTCGGCCGCCGGGATCCGGTACGTGCCCGCGCGGATCTCCAGCAGCGACGCGCCAAAGCCCTGCCAGCCCAGCCCGCGGCTGGAGCGCAGGCTGACCGGAATGCCGTTGTCCGTCGGCGCGGCAAGAATCGGATCGCTCATCGCTTGTCTCCACCAGATCAGGTGACGAACGCGCATTGTGACGCGTTTTGAGCCGGCGTGCCGGGCCTGCGCGCCTGCCGCGGCATCGAGCAGAAAAAGATCATCCGTTTCTGCTCACGACGATCCTTGCGTGCGCGCCGGCGGGCGCCGCGACGCTTACGATCGCCCCATCCGACACCTACGGAGCCCGTCATGCCCTATTCCTGCCCGCTACACGCGTCGTTCATCGCGCGCTCGCCCTCCGCCTCCTGCCCGTCATCCGGCCCCCACTCCCGCACCGGCCGCACCGCCGTCGCCGCGTGGTGCTTGCGCGTCATCGGCTGGTACCGGTTCGAACGGCTACTCGCGTCGATTCCCGACAGCAACGACGACTTCGGGCTCGTCTGACCGGCCGGCCGCCGTATCCGCCTACTTGCGCCGCCGCTCGTGCAGCGCCACCGTCGCGCCGTCGATCACCGGCGCGCCCTGCTTGATCAGGAAATCGCGGAACAGGCCCGTCACCTGCGAGATCCGCCGGTCGGCGAGCGTGACCACGTACCATTCGCGCTCGATCGGGTTGCCGGGGAACGGCAATTGCCCGAGCAGCCCCGTGCGCAGTTCGAGTGCACACGCGTGCAACGACAGGAACGCGATGCCGAGCCCCGCTTCGGCCATCTGCTTGATGGCCTCGTTGCTCGACAGTTCGGAGCCCACATGGAACCGGTAGCCGGCGTTCTTGAACAGGCTCTCGACGGTCGAGCGCGTGCCCGCGCCGCGCTCGCGCACGAGCAGGTGCGCGGATTCGAGATCCTTCAACGCGACACGCTTGCGCTGCATCAGCGGATGGCCGGGCGCCGCGACGAACACCATCGGATGCTTCGCGAACTCGACCGCATGCGTGCGCAGCTCCTTCGGTGCACTACCCATCACCGCGAGATCGATTTCATGCGTCGCGAGCATGCGGATGATGTCGTCGCGGTTGCCGACCTTGAAGTACGTCTTCACGTGCGGACGCGTCGCGGTGAATTTGACGAGCAGCGGCGGGATCAGGTATTCGGCCGTCGTGATCGCGCCGATCCGCAGCGTGCCGCCGAGGTCGCCGGTCAGCGCGGCCACTTCGTCGCCGGCCTCGCTCCACAGATGCAGGATCTCGCGCGCATAGCGCGACACGATCTCGCCGGCCGCGGTCAGCTGCACGCCGCGCCCCACCCGCTGCAGCAATGCGGCGCCCACGGCCTCCTCGAGGAGGCGAACCTGCAGCGACACGGCCGGCTGCGTCAGGTTCAGCTCCTCGGCCGCGCGCGAGACGCTGCCGAGCCGCGCAATCATGTCCAGCGCCTTCAGCTGCCGGAACGTCGCGGTCTTTCCTATAAGTGAATACATATGAGTCGCTTATAAACATTAAATTGTTCGAGTGGGTTCGAAACTATATCGTCGGTTCTTGAGCAATGTCATCCGAATCGTCATTCAGCGGGAGCCCAACATGGACAACACCACGCCCAACCTTGCAACGGACCGCGCACCGCGCCTGCCGCGCATCGTGATCGTCGGCGGCGGCGCCGGCGGCCTGCAGCTCGCGACGCGCCTCGGCGACACGATCGGACGTCGCGGCCAGGCCGACATCGTGCTCGTCGACCGCTATCCGACGCACTTCTGGAAGCCGCTGCTGCACGAAGCCGCGTCGGGCCATCGCGATCCGGCCTCGCACACGATCGAATACGCGGCGCAGGCGAAGCGCCACGGCTTCCGCTTCGTGCAGGGCGCGCTGCAGCGGGTCGACCGCGCGGCCCGCACCGCGACGATCGCGGCCGTGCACGACGCGGACGGCACCGAAGTCCTGCCGCAGCGCGAACTCGGCTATGACGATCTCGTGCTCGCCGTCGGCAGCGTGACGAACTTCTTCAACGTGCCGGGTGCTGCCCGTCATGCGCTGCCGCTCGAGAACCTCGACCAGGCCGAGGATTTCCGCCGCAAGTTCCTCGCGGCCTGCACGAAGGCGAATCACCTCGCCGAGCAGCAGCCGGCACGACGCGCGGCGCCGATCTGCATCAACGTGATCGGCGCGGGTGCGACGGGCGTCGAGCTGGCGGCCGCGCTGCGGCACGCGGTCCAGCAACTGACGACGTATCGCTTCAAGGCGCTGGTGTCCGCACGCGACGTGCACATCCGGCTGATCGAAGGCGGCCCGCGCATCCTGCCGGCACTCGACGCACGGCTGTCCGGCAAGATGCACGCGCAACTGCGCGCGCTGAACGTCGACGTGCTGACCGATACGCGTGTGGCGGAAGTCGGCGCGGATGCGGTGACGACCGCGACGGGCGAACGGCTCGCGAGCGACATCACGATCTGGGCAGCCGGCGTCGCGGGCCCCGCGCTCCTGCGGGACATCGGCGACCTCGCGCTCAACCGCTCGAACCAGGTGATCGTGACCGACACGCTGCAGACGCCCGACGATCCGCACGTCTATGCGTTCGGCGACTGCGCCGCGTGCCCGTCGACCGGTGCGAGCGGGTTCCTGCCGCCGCGCGCGCAAGTCGCGCACCAGCAGGCCGTGTACCTGGTCAATGCATTCGCGCGGCGCATCGCCGGCAAGCCGGTGACCGGCTTCACGTTCCACGATGCGGGCACTGTCGTGTCGCTCGGGCATGCGGGCGCCGTGTACCAGGCGGACATCAGCGTGCGTTCGCGCTCGCTGATCGTCGACGGGCTCGCCGCGATCGGGCTGTACAAGTTCCTGTACCGCAAGCACCTGTTCAGCGTGGTCGGCGTGAAGCGCGCGCTGTTCCAGTCGCTGAGCCACTGGCTGCAAAGCCGCAACCAGCCGTCGATCAAGCTGCACTGATCGACGACGTACGCGCGGCATTGCATGACGGCATATCAGGCGGCCCTCGCTCGATATGCCGTTTTTCTATATGCATATGCCCGATACATTCAGACCGTGCGCCACGCCGGTGCATCACATCGAAGGCCGTCGATGCGACGCAATGTGCGAGGCAAACGCCACAAGACACGCCTCCCGCGCCCACTCTGGCTCGCAACCCGATTCATTAGTCAGATCGTATGAGTCGGATAAAAATATTAATTGGTCGTATTTTCGGGATCGACGCTAAGGTGTGTGGCATTCCCGTCGGCGAACGGATCATCACGTCTCTGAAGAGGAATCACCGTGGTTATCGAAGCCATCGTCACCCGTCTCGACGCAGCATTCGCACAGATCGAAGCAACACCGGATTCGCGCGAATCGCGCCATCAGCGCGACGCGATCATCCAGTGGCTCGACCGTGCATCGGAAGAAGGATATCGGCTCGGTCTCGTCACGACGCTGCCGGCCACACGGCTCAGCGACATGTTCGAAGGCCAGTTCGGCCGTGCGAACCTCGACCGCTTCTCGGTCGTCGTCACAGATTCCAATCAAAAGGAGTCCCGATCAAATCAGCATCCTTTCGACGTCGCGCTGCAGGCGCTCGGCGTGCCGCCCGAGCGCGCGCTCGCGATCGCGAGCAGCGAGCCGGAGCGCCGCGAAGCCGAGCATTTCGGCCTGTCGCGCTGCGTGAACATCACCGACACCGTGCGCTCGATCGCATCGGCCGATCTGCACTGAGCGCCGGCACACCGGCCGGCGGCAGCCGGCCATCGATCCGGCGGCAATCACGCAGCGGAGATCGTGATTCCGTTCGCGTCGATCATGAACCTGAAGGTCGGGCCGCCACCGACGGCTCGAGCAGCACGACCTCGATCCGCTCCTTGCCCTTCCCGGTGTTCTTGCGCTTGAGCGTCAGCATGCCGATCTCGCCGGTCGTCGCCGGATGCGTGCCGCCGCACGCCATCGTCGCAAAGCCGTCGACCTTCCAGAAGCGGCGTTGCGCGACGACATCGCTGAAGTCGGTCACGATGGGCAGGTCGCGCTTCGACAGCTCGGCCGCTGCCGATTCGATCTCCGGAAACAGCGGCGACAGGCTCGTGCCGCTCGCGAAGTCGATGCGTGCCTTGTCCTGCGCGATATGCGCGCCGATGCGCTCGATACCGGGCCTGAGCCGGTAGACCAGTTGCAGCACCATTTCGGCCGCGAAGTGCAGGCGCATCAGCCGGTAACGGCGCGCCCAGTCGATGCGCCAGGTCACCGGATCCCCGGCGCGCAGCGCGTGGTCATGCGGAAGCGTATAGACGATGTCGAGGCCCTGCTTCTCGGCCTGGATGACGGGATAGTCGCCCAGCGACCCCGCATCGCTTTCCTGGCCGCCTGAAAACGCGAAGAAGATGGTCGCGTCCACTCTTACGCGATCGCCGTCGACGTGCGTGACGACGGTATCCAGCGTGGTCCGGTAGGGATCGTCCCAGAATACTTTCCTTGTCATCGCCCGCCGCGCCTTTCGTCGAGGAAAACGCCCAGCCTAGCCCGAACGCGTCCGGGCGGCTTGTACGATCTTGCGCCCGGATGCCGTCGCGTCCTCGCCCGGCGCGATGCGCGGCACCGTGGCGTCGTCCTCTCCCTTCCTCTCGACGCTCCATGTATGGATCGGCCGATGCCCCGGTCGCTCCCACTCGGGCGGCATCCACAGGTGTTTCAAACGCTGCAGCACCGGCCCGGGTGCGAACACGTCGCGCCACATGTCGACGAATTCGTGCACGTTCAGCACCAGGAAGTTGTACGAACGAATCTGCTGCGTGATTCCATAGTCGACCGGTTCCGTTTCCTCGACATACGTACCGAACATCCGGTCGAAAATGATCAGCACGCCGCCGTAATTCCTGTCGATATAACGCGGATTGCGGCCGTGATGCGCGCGATGGTTCGACGGTGTGTCGAACACGTACTCGAACCAGCGCGGCAGCCGCCCGATCGCTTCGGTATGCACGAAGTACTGGTACGCGAGATCGACCGCGAGCAGGAACAGCACGACGGCCGGCGGAATGCCGAGCCACACGGGCGGCAGGTAGAACACGAACACGCCGACGAATGCATTCAGCAGCGACTGCCGCATCGCCGTCGTGAAGTTCATCACTTCGCCGCTGTGATGCGGCACATGCGCAGCCCAGAACCAGCGCACGCGGTGCGACGTGCGATGAAACCAGTAGTAGCAGAATTCGACGAGGACGAAGATCGGCACGATCGTGCAGCCGTTCACCGGCACGTCGAACAGCCGGTGCCGGTAGACCCACGCGAAGATCGCGCCCGTGAACAGGAGCCCCATCACGGTCTCGGCCACCTGATAACCGGCGCCGAGCGACAGGTTCGCGACGATCTCCTTCCAGCGAAACGGCCCACGGCGCCCGCGCCCGGTCATCACCGCGTATTCGATCGCGAACGCGATCAGGAATACGGGCGTCATGCCGATTAGCAGCACCTGCTTCCAGTCCACGTCGTTACCCAGGAACGCATGGAGCCACGTCATCAACTCGGTCGGCATGTCGGCAGTCTCGATCAGGAACTGCCGGGCAGTATGGTCGCGCACGGGTCGGCCCGCGTTGACACTTGCCGACGATTACTTGACACTTTCCGCCATGCCCGCCGCTTCTCCGCTCGCGACCCAGCGCGTCTACTACTCGAGCACCTACGTGCGGCTGCTGTTCGACTATCTGTCCGAGCGCGGCCAGGATGCGGTCCGCGTGCTCGGCGAGGCGCGGCCGCCCGAGGACGATCGCGGGCTGACGCTGTATGCGAGCGCGCATTGGCGCGGCCTGCTCGAACGCGCGGTCCGGGCGCTCGACGATCCGCTGCTCGGCCTGCACGTGGGCCAGCGGATCACGCCCGCGCATCTCGGTGCGCTCGGCTATGCGCTGCATGCATGCCGCGACGCAGGTGCCGCGCTCGCGCGCTGGCAGCAATACGAACACCTGATCGCGAACGTCGCGCGCATGGAAGTGCGGGTCGAGGCGACGTCGGTCGCGATCGAATGGCACGATGCGCCCGAGCCGCTCGGCCCGCTCGTCGACGAAGTCGCGCTGACCGCGATCGTCCAGTTCGCGCGCAACATCACCGGCACGCGCAACGGGCCCGACGAAGTCTGCTTCGTGCATCCGTCGCCCGGCGACGCGCAGCCGTACGTCGATTACTTCGGCTGCCCGGTGCGGTTCGGCCAGCCGGTGAACCGGCTCGCCTTTCCGTTGCGCCTGCTCGCGCAGCCGCTGCAACAGCCGGACGACGCACTGCGGTACATGATGGAACGCCAGGCGAGCGCGCTGCTCGCCGAACTGCGGCAGACCGATGACCTCGAACAGTCGGTGCGCGAAGCCGTCGCGCGCCTGCTGACGCAAGGCGAAGCCAGCATCGAGCAGATCGCGTCCGAACTGCATGTGTCGTCGCGCACGCTGCATCGCCGGCTGGCCGAACTCGGGCTGAACTACCGGTTCCTGCGCGAAGACACGCGGCGACGGCTCGCGATCGATCACCTGAACGACCCGCGGCTGACGCTGGCGGAAGTCGCCTGGCTGCTCGGCTATTCGGAACACAGCGCATTCACGCGCGCGTTCCGGCGCTGGACCGGCGAATCGCCGCAGCAGTGGCGCAGCCGGCAGCCGGCGCGGCCGGCCAGCGTCGCGCGCGGCTGACGAACTCGCGCCGGCCCGCGCGGTCGAACGAGCATCGCCGGAGAATCCTCATGAAACGCGTTGCCACTGCTGCTGTCCTGACCCTGCTTGCCGCCGTCAGCTTCCCGGCAATCGCCGGCGCACCGTCCGGCGCCACCGCGCCGGCTCCCGTCCAGGCACATGGGAAAAACTGTGTCCCGTCGCGAGAGGCCGCGCAGGACGCCCGCTCGCCGTCGAAGGCCCCGCCGATCCGCGTCTGCGTCGGCGATTCCGATACGCAACTGAACCTGCCGTGGTTCCTGACCGATGTCCTCACCGCGGTCGATACGCACCAGTCGCCCGGCGCCCTGCTTCATCAGATGCGCAACGATTTCTGAATCGCGGCCGCGCCGACCGACGCCCCTGCATCGTTCGTTCCACGTCAAGCCTCTTCAGCGGCAGCCCATTCTTTCGCAATCCTTTCGGAAATGCGCGCCGGCGACACGTCGTCTGAAAACGGCATGTCGCGACAATGTTTCGTTTTGAGACACAATCACAAAACTGCACCAATTTTTAATCAATAATATTTCGTAATAGCGCGCCGCATCTTATACTTGCCGCGCACCATCCTCGTGCCAAGAGACGGTGTCTTTCGACCCGGCCGCACGACCCTGCGGTCGGGGTTTTTTTCGGTGTGCTACGTCAATATAGATGTGCGGAAGGCACATGTTATCGACGCGCGCCGCCGGACTGCATGACCGATCGCGACGGAGCTGTGGCCGAGGCCCATCACGATCGTTGACCCGGTTTGCATCGCGATATCGATGCGCAAGCCGGATCGCCCGAACCGGGCATGACGCGTGCGCGCCGCACGCGCACCCCATCGGTTCGACTTGCCTCTCCATGCGTACAACATCAAAGGCAACGCGGGAATGCCGGCGCTCATACCAGGCTCGAAGTCCGTTTTCCAGCGCAGCGGCGCGTGGCCGCGGGCCGTCTTTTTCATCGCCGTAATCGTTTGCGTGCTCGTGCCTGCCGGCGCGATCGTGCTTGCCGATCGCTACGCCCGCGATGCCGTCACCATGCAGGAACGTGTCGCCGCGAACGACATCGTGGCCACGGTGGACCGCATCCTCGACGGCGCTCGCATGCGGCATGCGGACGAACTGACCGCACTCGTCGGGCGCCCCTGCCCGACGATATTCCGAACGCTCGCCGAAGTGAGCACTCGCCTGCGCTACCTGCGCGCCGTCGCGCTGGTGAACGATGGCCGCGTCATGTGCTCGTCGGCGCTCGGTGCGATCGATCTGCCGCTCGACGCGTACACGCGCGAGCCCGAACCGGGCTCGACGATCGTCACGCTGCTGCGCCAGACGCCCTTTCAGCACGGTGTTCCCGTGCTGGCCATGTATCGCGCCACCGCGCATGGCGCGGGTGTCCTGTACCTGATCGAAGGCGACTACGTGGTCGACGCGCTCGCACCGAGCGTCCGCAACGGGACGGAAACCGCCACGCTGTCGATCGCCGGATCGGGCCGTCTCGACCAGCAAGGAAAGTTCACGCCGGAATCGCGCGCAGGCCCCGCCGGCGGCACCTCGATTGCATCGCAACGCTGGCCGTTCACGGTGTCGGTCGTCGAGTCGGCTCAGTACGCTTCGCACGTCCAGGGCCACTACCGGTTGATCGCCGTGACGATCGTGCTGCTGGCCGACGGCCTCGTGATGGCCGCCTACCTGCTGGCGATGGCGCCGCGGCGGCTGTTGCTGAAAGCCGTTCGTCACGGACTCAGGCACAACGAGTTTCATGTCGTGTATCAGCCGATCGTCGATGTGCAGACGCGCAGGACAGTGGGTGTCGAGGCGCTGCTGCGCTGGCAGCATCCGAAGTGGGGGGCCATCAGCCCGGCCGTGTTCATCCCGCAGGTGGAAGCGAGCACGGTGCTGCCGAAGGTGACCGAATTCGTGCTGAGAACGGCCGTATCCGAACTGGCCGCGCTGACGCCGTCCGCGCCGCTGCGCATCGCGGTGAACGTCGCGCCGCAGGATCTCGAGCGTGCGCGTTTCGTGGCCGTCGTCGAGGACGCGATCCGCGCGCTGCCGCCCGGCTTCACGCTGGTGCTCGAAGTCACCGAACGCATCCTGCTCGAAAAGAATGCGCGGACCACCGAAATATTCCACGCACTCCGATCGAAAGGCGCGAAGTTCGCGATCGACGACTTCGGCACGCATCACAGCAATCTCGACATGCTGTCGCGCTTCCCGTTCGACTACGTGAAGATCGATCGGCAGTTCGTCGCGCAGTTGAACGGCGGCGGCGCAAGGCTGATCGAGGGAATCGCGGCCCTCGCGCATCACTACGACCTGAAGATCATCGCGGAAGGCGTGGAAACGGAAGCGCAGCATCGCGCGCTGCACGCGGTCGGGATTCAGTATGCGCAGGGCTATCTGTATCGGCGGCCGCAGCGCGCGGAGAACCTGAAACGCCATTTCGCGTGGGCGTCGGCATAGCGGCCTCGCGCCCGGCGCTTACGGCCGGCGGTTACTGCGCGCCGTACTGACCGTCGAGCCGCACGCGGCCCAGCTCGACCCAGCCTTCGAAGTCGTCGCCGGTCTTGCCGTTCACGTACATGATGTTGTACCAGCGCCCGTGCGACTTGTAGACGGTCACCGAATCGCCCGGCACGATGAAGGTCCGCTTCGTCATGCACTGTGCGTCGGGTGCCGAGTAGAAATACGCGCGCCCTGTGCCGATGACCGTGCCGGACGCCGGCGGCCGGAAGTTGTCGTCCGGGCCGCTCGTGGCGGCATTGAGCTGCCCGCAATCCACCGTGCTTTTTGCATGCACGCCGTTCGCGCCCAGGCTCGCGCCGATCGCCAGCATCGCGATGCACGTGCGCATCGACATTTTCATCCGCATGGTTGGTCCTTCACGTTGTGATCGAGGTTCGCCGGTTCGCGGCCGGCGCGGCACTGATTGTAGCGCCGCATGCGGCACGCTCAGTCGTGCAGGATCGCTGCCGCCTCGATAGTCGTCACCTCCTGACGATGCCCGAGCCGCGCTGAAATCGCCCGACCTGCTTCCATCAGCAGTGCGACGTAATGCGCTTTCGTGTCCGCACCGCAACGCATCGTCGGGAACGACAGCGACAGCCCCGCGATCACGCGATCGAAACGGTCGAACACAGGCACCGCGAGACACAGCAGGCCGTCTTCCTGTTCCTCGTTGTCCTCGCCGTAGCCCTGCTGCCGCACGTGCGGCAGGATGCTCATCACCGCGTCCGCCGACGCGAGCGTCTTCGCGGTCGACTTCCTGAACTCGATGCCGGCCAGCACCGCGCGCGCTTCGTCGGGCGTCATCCATGCGAGCAGCACCTTGCCGATCGCCGTGCTGTACAGCGGATTGCGCCGGCCGATCCGCGACTGCATGCGCAGCCCGTAATCGGCGTCGATCTTGTGGATGTAGATGATCGCGTCCTCGTCGAACGCGCCGAGGTGCACGGCTTCGCGCGTCAGTTGCCCGATGCGGCGCATCTCGAGATCGGCCTCGCGCACGAGGTCCACGCTTTCCAGCGCCTTGCTGCCCAGCTCGAACAGCCGGATCGTGAGCCGGTAGCGGTCGGTCTCGCCCTCCTGCGCAACGTAGCCGAGCGTCTTCAGCGTCTGCAGGAAACGATGAACCGTGGTCTTCGACATGCCGAGATGCTGCGACAGTTCGCTGATGCCGATCTCGCGGCGATCGCCGAGCGCGGCGAGGATCGTGAAGACCTTGCCGACGGCCGCGACCGAATCGGCCTTTTCGGCGGCCCCTGCCGCCGAAGCGTCGGCTTCGGCCCCCTGGTTCGCCTGATCGCCTTTGCGCTGCCTGGGCGTTGCTGTCATGTCCGTGAATCCGTAAGTGCGAAGCGGGAGAGCATAACGCGTCGGCTACGCGGCACGGTCAGCGCGCGAGCCGGATTTCCATGGGGAAGGGGTACGCCGCCGACACCGTCGCCACCGATCACCCCGATGAAGATTGAAGCACACATCCTCAAAATTCGGAACGTCGATCCGGATTCGTTATCCAGCGGCAACGATCGATAGATTCCTGTCGTTTCAATGCCGTCGTGGATTACGGGTATACGACCATCATTGGAATTCACAAAAACGGACCATCGTTCCGAATATTCTCCTATAGTCAGTCAGCAGACATCATTCGACAACGGGACGCAACGACGTCCACGGAGGAGACGTGAAGCTGAAACAGGCCATCGACCGCATTCCGGGCGGGCTCATGCTGGTCCCGATGCTGCTCGGCGCGTGCGTGCACACGCTCGCACCGAACGCCGGGAAGTACTTCGGCTCGTTTACCAACGGGCTGATCGCGGGCACCGTGCCGATCCTCGCCGTGTGGTTCTTCTGCATGGGTGCGACGATCAACCTGCGCGCGACCGGTGTCGTGCTGCGCAAGTCGGGTACGCTGCTCGCGACGAAGATCGTGGTCGCGTG
Organism: Burkholderia sp. BCC1972; assembly: GCF_905339605.1. NCBI lineage: Bacteria > Pseudomonadati > Pseudomonadota > Betaproteobacteria > Burkholderiales > Burkholderiaceae > Burkholderia > Burkholderia sp. BCC1972. The sequence goes on from NZ_CAJPGH010000009.1 coordinate 92,415, forward strand.
GCTCGCGACCCTGATCGCCGCTCGGTTCATCCCCGACGACGGCATCCGCACGGGCCTCTTCGCGGGCCTGTCGCTGCTCGCGATCACGACGTCGATGGACATGACCAATGGCGGCCTCTATGCGGCCGTGATGCAGCAGTACGGCAGCAAGGAAGAAGCCGGCGCGTTCGTGCTGATGTCGATCGAATCGGGGCCGCTCGTCAGTATGCTGATCCTCGGCGCGGCCGGTGTCGCGGTGTTCGAGACGCGGCTGTTCGTCGGCGCGGTGCTGCCGTTCATGATCGGCTTCACGCTCGGCAACCTCGATGAAGATTTGCGCGAGCTGTTCGGGCGCTGCGTGCATCCGCTGATCCCGTTCTTCGGCTTCGCGCTCGGCAACGGCATCGATCTGAACGTGATCGCGAAGAGCGGGCTGCCGGGCATTGCGCTCGGGCTCGCGGTGATCGTCGTGACGGGAGTGCCGCTGATTCTCGCGGACAAGTTTTTCGGCGGCGGCAACGGGACTGCCGGGCTCGCCGCGTCGTCGACGGCCGGCGCCGCGGTCGCGAACCCGGCGATCATCGGCGAGATGATTCCGAAGTTCAAGCCGATGGTGCCGGCCGCGACGGCGATCGTCGCGACGGCCTGCCTCGTGACGGCGATTCTCGTGCCGATTCTGACGGCGATGTGGGCGAATCGGGCGGCTAAAGCGTCAGGCGTGCCCGTGAGGGTGGCAGTACCGACGGGGCGTGGTGGGGCGATCGAGCATGAGGGGCATGTTTGAGGGGTGCCGGGATCTGAATTCTTCCGGTGATCCGCCGTCGTGCCGTGCGCAGGCGAATCGCGCCCATCCGCGGTCGGCTTCTACGATGACGGCATTCCCTGAGGCGTTTCGACGGCGTCGCGGCCAACGGGAGCGTAGAACACGCGGAACCATACCCGGTAAACCACAAAAGCGCCTCCGAGGACCACGATCGCCATCGTGACGGACAACACGCTGATCCCGAGCAGGCTGTCCAGCAAGCGCAACGCGAGATAGAACAGCACCGAGAGAGATGCCATCGCTGCAAGCGATGCGCCCAGCCAACGCCAGCCGTGCAGTCGATCGACATCACGAGGCAGGCCGAGTCTCGCTCCCGCAAAGGCCAATGCTGCGGGAACGGCAACCGCGCCAACGTAACTGACCATCACGCGCACGAGGTTGTCGTCAAAGTTGTCGAGCAACATCGGCACCGTCCACGTGATCAAAAGCAACCATCCGCTGGCGAACAGCCATGCCGCGAGGCCCGCAATGTACCGCGCTGCATGACTACGAGGCACATCGGGTAACGCATCGTGGCGAAACGTCCGCGTGACGAACCACCACGCAAGCCAGGCCACGAACGCATAAAGGACGGCACTCACCGGCGCGATGAGCTTCACGATAGCCGTCAGATGGGTGCCGTTGCCGGCTAGGCTCACCACCACCATCTGGATGATGAATATCTGCGCGATCTGCCAGACCAGCAGGCATAACGCATAGGCCGTCAGCAGCCGAGCGGGTCGACGGAACGCAAGCTGATCTCGATGCTCGCCGTGCCAGCTAACAATCAGATAAACTAGGCCGGTTCGAAACACCAGGTTCTGGATAAAACTGGTCAGTTGAATCGCCAGCATCCGCGAATCTAGCGAGAACCTCGTCAACTGCACGTAGAGGCCGGATAGAAACAGCAGCGTGATGATGAGCGCCGCGACAAGAGCCGCCGCCCCGGGTAATGAAACGGGCCGGGTGGGGGAATTCATTTGGACTCCTGGGTCAATGAGGTGATCAGATTCACGGCGCCAGATTTCCCGGCCTGTCGGTTGACGGACGGCAACACGTCACTCCCGAGAAACCTGCGTCGCGTATCGTCAATCTGGGCGGTTTCGTGTGACGCGCCCATGCGTCGTATTGCGGGCAGGGCTGGCCAGTGTGCGCGACCGTACCCAATGGCAGACGAGACGCGATGCTTTCCGGTTGCTCGGTGAGCGAAGTCTTGTCCGTCGATCCCGGAAGCGGTAACCCCGTCGCGGGATCGAGATGCGTCGCCTTCGCCATCTCGTTGATGAAATCATCCGAAGGCTTCTGCGGCGGAGCGGCTGCATCCTGCTCCTTTTGCCACCGGAACGTGCCATCCCACGGCGGCAGCTTTGCAGGTGGTAGCGGAACGATCTTGTCGATGTCCGGGACCTTGGGATTGCGGCCGTCGTTGTGGTCAAGAAATCTCGCGATCAGATCGTAACGCCGAGTTCGCTCCGGATCTCTAGGGAGAGCAAGGTAATACAGGCGATCGCTCTCGGGTGGCGCTTCAAACCCATTTTCCAGGAATGACGCTGACTGAATATTCCCTGACTCAAATCGTTTCTGGAATGCCTTTACTGCTTCCTCATAGTGCTTATCGGTCTTCAGATCAATTCCCAACGTACTCGCGCTTTACCGAACCCTTGGGCTGTTGCGCATTCGCGCATTTGCTTTACGATCTCAGGGGCCTTATCCATCGGGGCGAGCAGCTCCGCCACATAGTATTGCGCTTCTGGGCTCCCCAAATCAGCCGCCCTCCTAAAATAACGCAACGATATTTCCGGATTTCTCTTCAATCCATACCCTCCCTCCAAATAATGACCTATATCATAGTATCCGGAAGGTATTCCTTTATCGACAAGCTGCGACGCAAGATCAACCGACTCCCCCTCTGCATTTGGAGAGCTGACAAGCCCTTGCGAAATCAATAGTTGCGCATTGATGTTGGTCTTGTAATGATCGTACGCCGCCGCAATTCGATAGCAACGAGCGATTTCATCGAAGTTTTTTCTCCCGTCTGTTTCTGAAGATATCGACCATACTGAAACAGCTTATCTGCGTCCGAATCGAAGGGCGGCAAATAATCGACTTCGTGCACGCAAGTGAAGGCCAAATTCAGACGTACCGCACTTACATCTGGCAATGGGTTCATAGCATTCTCGCTCTTCGATCAAGCTGCCAACAGGCACGAAACGAGCAGGACAACAGGCGTTCTACGCACGATTGACCGTGCCTGCTTCCCGTGGCCGGAACCGAGCGAGCGATTGGCTACGCAGCCTTGCCGCACGAGTCGATCAAGCCTGGTCAATGTATGCAACGAGTTCCCATGAAACCTGTTCGACGTGTCGACGTGTTCCCATCACGCTGTCGAGCACCGCCAGTTTTCTCGGTTCGTGCACGACCACGGACGGCAATGCGTCTCCCTTGAGAAACCGGCGCTGCGTATCGCCAATCTGACCCGCGCCGAGTTTCGCGCACCATACGCCGTCTTCCGGGCAGGTCTGGCCGGTGTGCGCGACCGTACCCAATGGCAGGCGAGATGCAACATTTTCAGGCTGCTCGATCTGCGAAGTCTTGTCCGCCGATCCTAGAAGCGGTAACCCTGTCGCGGGATCGAGATGTTTGGCTTTCGCCATCTCGTTGATGAGTTCGTCTGAAGGCTTCTGGGGCGGCGTGGCTGCATCCTGCTCCTTTTGCCACTGGAACGTACCGTCCCACGGTGGCAGCTTTGCTGGCGGCAGCGGAACGATCTTGTCGAGATCGGGAATCTTCGGGTTGCGGCTCTCGTTACTATCGAGAAATTTGCCAATCAAACGATAACGACGCGAGCGTTCCGGATCGTGCGCAAGCGCAAGGTACGAAAGACGATTTGATGCCTCGGGGCCATTGAATCCGTCTTCGAGTGCCAACGCAGCCTGAGCACTCCCTGCCTTTACACCTTTTTGAAAGGATAAAACGGCATCTGAATATTTTGAGTCGTTTTTTAAATTAATTCCCAAATAATTGGCGGCATCTCCATAACCTTGACCGGTCGCACACTGCCTCATTTGAAGTGCAATCTCGGGAGCCCGATCATGTGGCGCTAGCTGCTCGGCAACATAAGTTTGTGCCTCAGGACTTCCCATGTCTGCAGCCTTCCTGAAATACCGCAAGGCCATCTCGGTGTCTTGCTTTAACCCATAGCCAACTTCGAGATAGTGTCCGATATCGTAATAACCACCAGGCACTCCATCATCAATTAACTTCTTTGCCAGCGCAATGGTTTCTTTTGCTCCGTCAGGAGAGTTGGCCAGTCCTTGGGAAATCAGCTTCTGTGCGTTGGTGTTAGCTTTGTAGTGATCATACGCTGCCGCTATTCTATAGTAACGGACAATCTCATTAAAGTCTTTTGGGCCATCTATTTTCTGCAAATAACGACCGTACTGAAACAACTGATCTGCCCGCGAATCCAAAGGCGGAAGGTGTTCACTCTCGTGCGTACAAGTAAATGCGAGATTGGCCCGTACAGCCGACATATCGGGTAGATTCGATTCCACAGAGTTTTCCTTGTTGGTGCAGGCGCACGCTAGCAACACGACCGTATAAATTACAAGCGACTTTCTCATTTTTCAGTCTTTGTAGGTGCGTTCGTTTGACGTGCGCATGAAACGAACAATCGAAGCGACGGGTGAATGCTTTCCTCCACCCTGCAGGTCGGTGTTATTGTTAAGAATAATTTCCCATTTATTAAAAGCTTGTCCGGGATCATCCTGCGCCCCCTCCTTATTTGTATGCAGGCTCCACAACTGCCGGCGTAATCTCTTAGTCACGTCACCATTCTCGTGACAGATATTGAGTTCGCTATCCGCTTCCATGCTACGTGTGTTGATGTTCGCCGAACCCAGTGTCGTAAACACATCGTCGATCGTCATCAATTTTGCATGAACGTAGACGGGCACCCAGTTGCCCGGCGGGGAATCCGGAGCCACGAGCGTACAGACATGAACCTTGAGGCCATCGTATTCCTTGTTGAGAACAGGCTGCGGCGCACTCTTCATTTGCGATGCAATCGATTCCCGTTGCTGTTTCAATTGCTCGATTCTCGCCTTCGCATCGGCAACTCGCTTTGCCGAGTCGGGCGAGTCGACGACGCCTTGTACTTCGAACGCCCCAAGCAACGCCTGGTTTGCCTGCGATTGCTGATCCACAACCGCCGCCATCTGATTCTTCAAATCCGACTGGCGAGCATCCTCTTGCTCCAACGTCGCGACACCCGGAATGCTCTGCGCCTTCCCCAACGCGTTCAGCATCCGGTAAGTATTGACGGTCCCGGTTCCTACTGCCTCTTCACCTGAATTCGTGATGGCAAACAGATACAGCGGACCATCCTTGGTGACGTTACGCCCCCAATTGACGTGCTTGGCAGCGACCGCTTTGATTGCATCCGCAAGCGGCGGCCATCGAAAATATTGATTCTGGATAAAGACGTGTTGTGTTGCGTTGTTCACCGCTTGCAGATAAAGCTTCTCGATGTCGCGTCGCCCCTTCTGGGATTGTGTGCGCACGATCTGGGCCATCATCGGCGTATCACCGCCCGGAGCATATCGAACCTTGAGGCGATCCTTAAGACCGTCCCGTGCCTTGCCAAGGCCTTGACCGGTGGCATCGTCCCATGCCTGGCAGAAGTTCGCATTCAGATACTGCAGTACCGGACCGGTCACATAGCTGGAGATGTCCTGCCACGGACTTGGACCATTTCGCCCGGTCGAAGGCGTCTTCGGCTTGTAACTGTGATCATCCGTATCCCAGTACTGATCAAGCATGTTATGTCCCATCACAAAGCCGACGGCATTCTCCGGGTCCTCATAATCGACAAGCACCATCTTTTGGTGATGTGTAGGAATCCCGGCACCCATGCCGACACTGTTCATCGCCTTGGTTTCGAGGTCGCGGTCCTTGTCTTTCCCATGCCAGAAAGTACGCCATGCAATCTCCGCCCGATTGGCGGGACTGAAACCCCGAGTGGCGAAGTCGATATTCTTTAGCGCGTGGTCTTTGTAGTACATTGCACGCGCTTTTTCATAGGCCAGTTTCGCCATCGGCTTCAGGGGCGTCACGGGCGACACCAGTGAAACGCTTGTTACGTTATTCAAGTCAGCCCGCCAATACCATTCCGTGTCGAATTTTCTTTCCTCATCAGTTTGATAGTCACGGGACAACATCGTGCTCCGACGATAGATGTCGTCAGATAGATGTTGCTTCAACCCGGTCACCGCGTCGTAGCCCGGCATGTTGTTCTCACCCAATTCGGTGAGGTACAACGGGTCCCGCCAACACAACAATCTGATCTTGACACCTTTCTGCCCCTTCTGCTCAAGCAACTCTCCGATCCGAAGTGAGTTACCGTCGCGCTTGAAATACATGGACGGCTGAAACCCCCAGCAAATAATGTCGATGGTGTGCTGTGCTTTCATGAGCACATCGTAGAGCGTCCCGAATGCTTCCTTACCGTTTACCAAGGGCCTGAATGTCGCTTGTTTCGCCGCGTATTCCGTAAATTGCAGAAACCATGGCAACGTCGCCGTCGCGTTCGACGTGTGGTTCAGAGCCAGCGGCGTAGTGAAGGTGTTGTTCGGCATTGCCATGAGCTATGCGTCCGAAGAAGGGTTGAGCAGATCGTTGTACTGTTGTCGGTGGACGGCCCGATCGGGAGCGACTTCGTCGTCAGGCGAACTCTGGAGGAACTGAAACCCCTGATTAGCAAGTTTCCCATTCACCGCATCCCGATACTCCCCCGGCACCGGAATCTCGTGCTTCACACCATTGGCCATCTCCAGCGTGTATTTCTGCGTCGTGACCTGATGATCGATCGGCAACTGCCCGGTCTTGTCGAACACGCCCTGCTTGACCAGCGCCCCGTCCGCGTAGAGCTTGTACGGCATGCCGACCGGAACGACACCGGTGGCAGACGGCGACGCCATCGTATTCAGCATCAGCCGCCGCGTCGGCAAATCCTTGAACGCCGGATTGGTCACGTCCATGCTCGTCGGGCCGCTGAACGCATGCTGCGCTCCCTTCACGTCGATCTTGCCCGGCGCATGAATCTCGATGTCGCCGCCCTTGAGCCGGATGTACGCGCCGCCCGACGTCAACAGGATTTCCTGCTGCGCCGAAGCCTGGACCTTCTCGGTAACAGACGCCAGCAACAACGACTTCTGCGCCGTCACTTCGACATTGTCCGCGTGGGTCTGAACCTCGATCTTCCCCTTCGCCGCGAACAGCTTCATCCCGGCGTTCTGCACGAACAGGCTCAGTTTCTCCGTGATGCTGGCAACGAGCGACTTACCTGTCGCCACGTGCGTGCTTTGCCCACTGACGATATTGACGTGCTGATCGGCTGCAACGTGCATCGACTTCTGCGTCGACAGGCCAATGCCCGCGGGCGCGGCAACCAGGATCACCGGCTGCTTGAACGCACCGGCATCGCCCGTCCCTCCACCGGCTGTCACCCCGCCGCCGCCCGTCGCCCCTGATTCGTTGTGCTGCGTTGCATCGGCAAAGGCCTTGAAGGTCTCGTGGCCATCCTTCAGGCTTTCCGCCTTCGACGTCTCGCTCGCCTGCGACAGGCCATCGAGGATATTCACCGAGCCGTTCAATTGTCGCGTGGCCAATGTGGTATCGAGCGGTTGGCTAGCGACCGGGTGCGTCGTCACGAACAGCCCCCGCCCGGCCCGCAGCGCACCATAGGCATCCGAACTGAGATCGAAGCCCTTGCCCAGATAACTGCCGCGCGTGTTGTCCGTCTGGTCGATCAGGTAGCCCAGATGCAACGCCGCGTTCGAACTGCTGCTGTACAAGTGCACGCGATTCTGGCCCGTCGAATCGTCCATCACCATCTGGTTGTAACCGCTCCCCGAGAACTCCTGGGACCGGTAACCCGATAGCAGGGCGTTCGAATGCCATCGCGGCTTCGCGCCCCCGTTGTACACGCGGTGCAGCGCAATCGGACGATCGATGTCGTTGCCGACATGGCCAATCAGCAGTTCCTCGCCCGCGCGCGGCATGTGAACGCCGCCGTACCCGTCGCCGGTGTCGGATTGCGCGACTCGCACCCAGCACGAAGCCCGCTCGTCGCCTTCGTTGTGCCGGTCCCAGATGAACAGCACCTTGATCCGGTTCAGGTCGTCGGTATACGCCTGCGCTCCCTTCGGACCGGCAACGATGGCCGACTCGAGCTTTGCTTCGGGCTTCTTGTGTTCGAGGGGGCTGCGATACGGGACCGACGTGCGCTGCGCTTCGACGGCGACTCGATAGAAGCCCGTCGAGCCGTCGGCATGCGTCACGGAGAACCGCTTGTCCGTGTCATCCGCATCGGCCTGCTTCACGGCCTGATAAAGACTATGCGGGTAATTCGCTTCGTGGCCGGAAAGTGGAACGTTGTTGACGATGATCCACTCGACCTCGATCGCTGCGAATTCCCGGTGGTCAGCCGCATCCTGATCATGCTCGGGATGTCCGCTCAGCGTGAACCGCCGCCCTGCATCGATGCGGCGCACGCCGCCGATCCCATCGTAGCGCTTGGCCTGCGACTCCCATTCCTCCATGCGGATCTTGGTGAGATGGTCGCCACGCTCCTGTTCGGGGTACGTATAGCCGCCCGTGTATTCATACACTTCGGCCTGCGGCGGGAGATCCCCCTGATTGGCCATCGTGGGAACCGACGTCGCCTTCGGATTGGCTGGCGTGGCCGGATTCTTGTAGTCGAACGTTCGCGTCGACAGCAGGACGGACTGCAGCGTCCGGGTTCCCGCCCACTGCGTAAAAGCGTCCACTTCACCATGAACGCTCGCACGGGAAAACTCGACCGTTGCCGGTGCAAGCGGCTCGAGCGTCTGAAGACGATCGGTGATCACCAGCGTATGCGACTTTCCGTCCTGCGCCTGTTTCCAGATGCCGTACAGGCCCTCGGCTTCGAGAAGCCGGTGCAGGAAATTCCAGTCGGTTTCGTCCTGACGGCAGTAGGAGCGCGAAGGCAGCGGTTGCGACAATTCAAAGCGGTACATCCCGCGTGCCTGCGGATGATCATTGAATACATCGGTAATGATCGCGTCGACGCTTTTGTCCTGCCAGTGACGCTGGTCGCGGCGGAATTTCAGGAAATGCAGCCACGACGAAAAACTGAGTTGATAACACGCGAGGCCGCCGTCCACGCCGAGCTTTCTTGCGGTATGAACGTAGCCGTGGTGAGGAAGATAGGTCTTGTCGGTCTGCTGAATCCACAGCGTGATGGGCTGCGAAATCAGTGTCTTGAGCTGGACATCGTTCGACGTCGACACGCAGTCGATCATGAACAGGTAATCTCGACCGATGCGGGACTGCCCGAACACGCGGTGCGGAATCAACACGTTGCTGCCAAGCGGTGTATCGAGCTTGAGAAGTCGCTCCTGTTGAACCAGCCCTCCCGTGACCGCCCCGATCATGCTGTGCGCATCCATAGCGCCTCTCTCAGAATTATGTTGTTCTTGACTGACGATTCTACGAATGACGATTCTGTGACGTCAATCGGGTGGAATTCAAATAATTGAAAACTGTAATCGTTTAGTCATCGATATGAATGGACTTAGTAACCACTCCCTACTGCTCCGTACAACCCATTCGCATCTGTACCCCGGCAGCATCGTGACGCTTGGCCATGACGCGCCGCACAACGCGAAACCGCATCTCGCCATGATCGAATTCGCGGACGGATCGGGTGCGACCGCGACGCTTTCCCGTGTCGACGACGATGCACTCGAACTCGCCGTCGACGAATACGCCACGCAGAAGCGCCACAAGGTCATCGCGCGCCGCTGGCTGCTGCGGCCCGCCGACGCTACGCGTACGGCATGGAAGGTCACCGAGCGGCTACCCGTCGCCTGACATTCGCCCCCCCGCATGACGCCCGTGGGCTACGATCCCCGCCCCTTCCGCCCTGCCATGGTCGTTCGCACCGCGCCATCCGGAAATCGGCGACTTCCTGAAAGCGGCAGCGCGGATTCGGTATCAGCAATCGTGGCTGCAGATGGCGAAGAACCGGGAAAAACGACCAAGGACGTGTTCGACGGCATCCCCGACGAGATGCGCGAGATCGTCGTCCAGCCGCGCAGCCGGTTGTCCGCGGCCGACCGGCAGGCGTCCGCGCGCGTTGACTTCACCGGGTTCGGCGAAGTGACGCGTTACATCGCGCCGGGCATGCGGGTGCTGACGCGGCCGTCGTGATGCCGCGGCGTCATGAAGCTCGCTCCGGCGGCCGGCGCCTGCACATCCCCCGCCCAAGCGCTAAAATCCGCCGCCTGAGCATCCACGACGAGCAAGCGTTTTGACGGCGTTCGAGCAGGGTTTCATCCTCACCCGCCATTGGCGGGACACCGCATCCGGCATCGAGATCGAGTTCTGGCTGGCAACCGAACACGGTCCGCGCCGCGTGCGCCTGCGCCCGCAGGAAGCCGTCGCGTTCATTCCCGCCGAACAGCAGGCGCTCGCCGAACGCGCACTGGCCGGCGAGCGCGAGGCCGAATTGCGCCCGCTCGCGCTGCGCGACTTCCGGCAGCGCCCCGTCGTCGGCCTCTATTGCAAGCGCTACCGCCATCTGTCCGGGCTCCAGAAGCGCCTGGCCGCCGCCGGCGTCGATGTCTACGAAGCCGATGTGCAGCCGCCCGACCGCTACGCGATGGAGCGCTTCATCACGGCCTCCGTGCAGTTCCGCGGCCAGCCCGGCCGCGACGGCACGTTGACCGGTTGCGAGCTGAAGCCCGCCGACGACTACCGCCCGACGCTGCGCTGCGTGTCGCTCGACATCGAAACCAGCGTCCACGGCGAGCTGTATTCGATCGCGCTCGAAGGCTGCGGGCAACGGCAGGTCTACATGCTCGGCCCGCCGAACGGCGACGCGAGCGGCGATGCAGGCGCGCTCGACTTCACCCTCGACTACTGCGACAGCCGGGCCGCGATACTCGCGCGGCTCAACGACTGGTTCGAAACACACGATCCCGACGCGGTGATCGGCTGGAACCTCGTGCAGTTCGACCTGCGCATCCTGCACGCGCATTCGGAGCAATACGGCATCCCGCTGAAGCTCGGCCGCGGCGGCAGCGTGCTCGACTGGCGCGCGCACGGCCAGCAGCCCGACCATTTTTTCGCGGGCGCGGCCGGCCGGTTGATCCTGGACGGCATCGACATGCTGAAATCCGCGACGTGGACGTTCCCGTCGTTCAGCCTCGAATACGTGTCGCAGGCGCTGCTCGGCGAAGGCAAGTCGATCGACAACCCGTACCAGCGGATGGACGAGATCCAGCGCCGCTTCGATCACGACAAGCCTGCGCTCGCGCGCTACAACCTGAAGGACTGCGAACTCGTCACGCGCATCTTCGACAAGGCCGGCCTGCTGGCCTTCGCACTCGAACGCGCGAGCGTCACGGGCCTCGCGGCCGATCGCACCGGCGGCTCGGTCGCTGCGTTCACGCACCTGTACCTGCCGCGCATGCACCGGCTCGGCTATGTCGCGCCGAACCTCGGCGACGTGACGGGACAGAACAGCCCCGGCGGCTTCGTGATGGATTCGCGCCCCGGCCTGTACGACTCGGTGCTCGTATTCGACTACAAGAGCCTTTATCCGTCGATCATCCGCACCTTCCTGATCGATCCGGTCGGCCTGATCGAAGGGCTCGCCAACCCCGGCGACGACGCGTCGGTGCCCGGCTTCCTCGGCGCGCGCTTCTCGCGCACCGCGCACTGCCTGCCCGACGTCGTGCGCCGCGTATGGGAAGGCCGCGACGACGCGAAGCGACAACGCAACGCACCGCTGTCGCAGGCGCTGAAGATCATCATGAATTCGTTCTACGGCGTGCTCGGCTCGACGGGCTGCCGCTTCTTCGACCCGCGCCTCGCGTCGTCGATCACGATGCGCGGCCACGAGATCATGCATCGCACGCGCGAGCTGATCGAAGCCCAGGGGTACGAAGTGATATACGGCGATACCGATTCGACGTTCGTGTGGCTCGGCCGCGCGCATGATGACGACGAAGCCGGCGCCAAGGGCCGCGCGCTCGTCGCGCACGTGAACCGCTGGTGGCAGGCGCACCTGCGCGACCACTTCGGGCTCGACAGCGCGCTGGAGCTGCAATACGAGCGGCATTACCGCCGCTTCCTGATGCCGACCGTGCGCGGCGCGGAAGAAGGCAGCAAGAAGCGCTACGCGGGCCTCGCGGCCGCGGCCGACGGCAGCGAGGACCTCGTGTTCAAGGGGCTCGAAACGGTGCGCACCGACTGGACGCCGCTCGCGCAGCAGTTCCAGCGCGAGTTGTACCGGCGCGTGTTCCGGCGCGAGCCGTACCAGGATTTCATTCGCGACTACGTACAGCGCACGCTGGCCGGCGAATTCGACGACCAGCTCGTCTACCGCAAGCGCGTGCGCCGGCCGCTGCGCGAATACGAACGCAACGTGCCGCCGCACGTGCGTGCGGCGCGGATCGCCGACGAGTTCAACCTCGCGCAGGGCCGGCCGCTGCAGTATCAGCGCGGCGGCTGGATCAGCTACGTGATGACAACGGCCGGCCCCGAGCCGCTCGAAACGATGCGCGCGCCGATCGACTATGCGTTCTACCTCAGCCGCCAGCTTCAGCCGGTTGCCGATGCGATCCTGCCGTTCCTGCGGGACGATTTCGAGCGCGTGATCTCGGGACAAGGGCAACTGTTTGGCGACTGACGCAACGGTACCGCCCCATCCACTCTTGCTCGTTCTGTAACACAGCTGGCACGGATTCTCCATTTATCCGGGCCGTCCGGGTTCCTAAACTTGTGTCGTCGGTTCAGCCACGCAAATGCGTGCCGAACCGCAACGAAACCGTCTGAGGAAACCGTGAAATCCATCATCGCCACTATCGCCACCGCCGCCGCTACCGCCACCGTTCTCCTCGCCGCACCGGCCGTGTCGTACGCACAGTCGTCGCACTCGACGCTCACGCGCGCCCAGGTACGCCAGGAGCTGTTCGACCTCGAATCGGTCGGCTACGAGCCGATCGCCGCCGACGGCGAGAACTATCCGGGCGACATCGTCGCCGCGCAGGAACGCCTTGCCGCCAAGCGCCTCGCCGAACGCAAGAGCGCCGAAGCGGCCTACGGGTCGAACGGTGCACCGGGCGCGGAGTCGGGCGCAGCGGCCGTTGCGACAGTGAAGCAGTAACGCGCCGCCGGCCGCTGCGGGGGAAAGCGCCCTTGCGGGCCGCTCCGCAGCCCGTCCGGCTAAAATACCGGCCTGCTGCGCGTCCCGCCGCGGCTGGAGGAATTTGATCATGACCGCACGTCGCGGTGCCGCGGTCGCCATCGCACCCGGACACGAGACAGCCAGCCTGTCGAAAGCCCAGAGCACGTTCAATACGCTCGTCAAGCAGATCGAAAAGCGGCGCGAGCGTCTCGCCGCGTGGGACGCCGTGATGCCGGCCTTCCAGAAGAAATACGTCGACGGGCTGCTGCCGCTCGAACAGGCGTCGACGGCGTTGCGGATCAGGTTGCTCAATCTGCTCGACGACGCGTTCCTGCAGAAGGGCTTGAGCAAGGCCGAGCAGCGCACGCTGTCGGGGCTGATCGCCGATATGGCGCGCAACCTGCTGGATTTCACCGACGACGCTGCGTTGAAAGTCATCTACAACCGGCACAGCGCATCGGGCGACGACGCCCCCTCAGCGGCCGACCGCACACCGGCAACGCAGAAACCGGGGCCGATGCCTGCCGCTGAACCTGCGGACGATCTCGACGCGCTGTCGCCCGACGAACTCGCCGAGCGCATGCAAGCCGAACTCGACGAGCAGTTCGAGCGCGACATGGCCGCCCACGAGGCCCGGGAGGCGCAGCGCGCGAAGCGCAAGAAAGCGCCCCGGCAATCGGCCGCAACCGCCAGGCGCGAAGCCGAGCAGGCCGAATCGAGCAAGTCGATCCGCGAGATCTATCGCAAGCTCGCGAGCGCGCTGCACCCCGATCGCGAAACCGATCCGCAAGAGCAGGAACGCAAGACCGTGCTGATGCAGCGGGTCAACCACGCGTACGCGAAGGGCAATCTGCTGCAACTGCTGGAACTGCAGCTGGAAATCGAACAGATCGACCGGCGCGCGATCGACGGCCTGAGCGAAGCGCGACTGACGCGCTACAACGGCATCCTGGAGGAGCAGATCCGCGAACTGGATCAGGAGATCGTGCACGTCGAGAACGATTTCAGGCGAACGTACGGCATCGCGTCGTCCACGAAGGTCGCGCCCGATACCGTGATGCGGATGCTCACGCGCGATATCGCCGGCATGCAGCGGAGCAACCAGGACCTGACCGTGGCGCTGCGCGAGTTCGAGGATCCGGACAACGTCCGCGACTGGCTGAAGGACATGAAGCGCCGGCCGGCTTCGTCGCGCTTCGACGACGATTCGTATTGACCCGGCAAGGGCGGACGAACGTGCGACGCGCACGCCCCACCCGTCACCGCACCTCGCCGATCCCGCCCATCAACGTCATCAGCTGCTCGCGCAGCCACCGGCTGCCCTGGTCCTGATCGGCGCTGCGGTGCCAGTAGCAGAAGTAATCGAGCCCCGGCATCTCGAACGGCAGTTCGAGGATGCGCGCGGGATAGCGCTGCAGCAGCCGCAGCGGCGCCGTCAGTGCGAGATCGCCGCGCATCGCGATCAGCGGCGCGACCATGTAGTGCTGCACGCGCATCTGGATGTTGCGGCGCAGCCCGAGCCGCGTCAGCTCGGCATCGACGTGCCCGCTGCCCTTGCGGCGGCTCGACACGTGGATGTGCCCCATCGACAGGTAGTCGTCCATGGTGAGCGTGTCGCCCTTGAACGGATGATCGTCGCGGATCATGCATGCATAGCGGTCCTGCACGAGCAGCGCCTGGTGCAGATGCGGATCGCCGATCAGCGGCGCGTCGATCGCGATATCGACGGAACCGTTCGCGAGCGCGGTCGCGACTTCGCGGCGGTCCATCGTGTAGCTGCGCACGTGCATGCCGGGCGCCTGCGTCTGCAGCAGTTCGCCGAGCGCGGGCAGCAGCAGCGCTTCGGTCAGGTCGCTCATGCTGAGCCGGAACACGCGCTCGGACGACGCCGGATCGAACACGTCGCCTTCGTGCGCGCTCGAATCGAGCAGTTGCAGCGCCTCGCGCACGCGGCCGACGATGTTCTCGGCCATCGGCGTCGGCATCATCCCGGCCGGCGTGCTGACGAACAGCGGATCGTCCAGCGTCTTGCGCAGCCGTGCCAGCGCATTGCTGACGGCCGGCTGCGTGAGGTTCAGCACCTCGGCCGCGCGCGTCAGGTTGCGCTTGTTGTAGATCGCCTCGAATACGACGAACAGGTTCAGATCAATCTTCGTAAGGCGCATCGCCGGATCTCCTTGCCGGCATCTTACGGCGCGCGCCTCCCGTTCGTCCATGTTCGCCAGGCGAAGGCTAGCCGGTCAACCGCGCAGCGGCGGCGTCAGGTACGGCGCGGTCGAACCGGGCTCGCCGTCCTTGATCTCCATCCGCGCAATGGCCTGCAGGTGCACCTCGTCCGGGCCGTCGGCGAAGCGCAGCGCGCGGCCCCAGGTCCACAGATCGGCGAGCGGCGTATCGGGGCTCAACCCCGCCGCGCCGAACACCTGCATCGCGCGGTCGCACACATCGGTATAGACGGTTGGCACGAGCGCCTTGATCATCGAGATCTCCTTGCGCGCGGCCTTCGCGCCGACCTTGTCGATCATCCACGCGGCCTTCAGCACGAGCAGGCGCGCCTGGTCGATCTCGATCCGCGAGCGCGCGATCCATTCGCCGACGGTGCCGTGCCGGTTCAGCGGCTTGCCGAACGCGACGCGCGACTGCGCGCGGTCGACCATCAATTCCAGCGCCAGCTCGGCCGCGCCGATCGAGCGCATGCAGTGGTGGATGCGGCCCGGCCCGAGGCGCGCCTGCGCGAGCGCGAAACCGCTGCCTTCCTCGCCGAGCAGGTTGCGCGCCGGCACGCGCACGTTGTCGAACGTGATCTCGCAGTGCCCTTCCGGTGCGTAGTGATTGACGACCGTGATGTTGCGCACGACCGTCACGCCCGGCGTGTCGCGCGGCACGAGGATCATGCTCTGCTGCTGGTGCGACTCGGCCTCGGGATCGGTCTTCCCCATCACGATGAAGATCTTGCAGTTCGGATGCGCGGCGTTCGTGATGAACCACTTGCGGCCGTTGATCACGTACTCGTCGCCAACGCGCTCGATGCGCGTCGTGATGTTCGTCGCGTCCGACGACGCGACGTCGGGCTCCGTCATCGCGAACGCCGAGCGGATCTCGCCGCGCAAGAGCGGCAGCAGCCACTGTTCACGCTGCTCGGGCGTCGCGAACATGTGCAGCAGCTCCATGTTGCCGGTGTCCGGTGCGTTGCAGTTGAACACTTCCGATGCCCAGCCCACGCGCCCCATGATCTCGGCGAGCGGCGCGTATTCGAGGTTCGTCAGGCCCGTGCCGGGCTCGTCGTCCTTCAGGTGCGGCAGGAACAGGTTCCACAGCCCTTCCGCCTTCGCGCGCTCCTTCAGTTCCTCCATGAACGACACCGGGTACTGGCCCGCATGGACTTCCTCATTCCACTGGCGGATGCGCGGCACGATGTGCGCGTCCATGAATGCGCGCACGCGTTCGCGCAGTGCTTCCACTTTCGGGGTGTAGCCAAATTCCATGATCGACTCCTCGAGATTCGGTGTTTCCGTTCGTTCGGTTCAGAAGGCCGAGACGCCGCCGTCGACGGCGACGGCCTGCCCGGTCAGATAAGTGTTTTCCTTCGCGCACAGCGTCAGCATCGTCGCGACGATTTCGTCGGGCCTGCCGAGCCGCTTCATCGGCGAGCCTTGCGCGAGAAAGTCCTGGCGGTCGCCGATATCGCTGTCGGTCACCATCGGCGTCGTGCTGTAGAACGGGCACACCGCGTTCACGCGAATGCCGTGGCGCGCATATTCGAGCGCGGCCGTTTTCGTGAGCCCGACCACCGCATGCTTCGACGCCGCATACGCGGCGAGCTTCGGCGCGCCGCCGAGCCCGGCCATCGACGCGACGTTGAGGATCACGCCTGCGCGCTGCGTAAGCATCTGGCGGATCTGGTGCTTCATCCCGAAGAACACGCCCTTCGCGTTCACCGCGAAGCTCAGGTCGAGATCGGCTTCGTCGGTATCGATCAGCGCCTTCATCGGCGGCGCGATGCCTGCATTGTTGATGCCGACGTCGAGCCGCCCGAAGCGCGCGGCGGCGTCCTGCACCAGCGACGCCACGTCGGCTTCGATGCGCACGTCGCAGCGCTGCGCGATCACGTCGGCACCGGCCGCGCGCAGCGGCGCGGCCACGCGTTCGAGCGCCTCGCCGTTCAGGTCGCCGAGCGCGAGCCGCGCGCCCATCGCGGCGAGTTCGCTCGCGAGCAGCGCGCCGAAGCCGCTCGCGGCGCCGGTGATCATCACGGCCTGGCCGGCGTAGCTGTCGATCTTCATCGCGCGCTCAGATCGTCAGGCCGCCGTCGACGACGATGCATTCGCCGTTCGTGTAGCTCGCCGCATCCGACACGAGATACAGCACGGTGCCGGCCATTTCGCGCGGCTCCGCATGGCGCTGCAGCGGGATCTTCGCCTTCCACGTCTCGTAGATGTCCTTGTCGGCGAACAGCGCGCCCGCGAACTTCGTCTTCGTGAGCCCCGGCAGCAGCGCGTTCACGCGGATGCCGAGCGGCCCGCACTCCTTCGCGAACGCCTTCGTCATGTTGACGACGGCCGCCTTCGTGATCGAGTAGATGCCCTGCCGGTCGCCCGGTTGCAGCGCATTCACCGACGCCGTGTTGACGATCGCGCCGCCGCCGTGTTCCTTCATCAGCTTGCCGGCTTCGACCGACATGAAGAAGTAGCCGCGGATGTTCACGTCGACGGTCTTGTCGTACGCGGCGAGATCGGTGTCGAGGATGTGCCCGAAATACGGGTTCGCCGCCGCGTTGTTCACGAGGATGTCGAGCCGCCCGTGCTTGCCGCGGATATGCTCGAACGTCGCGGCGATATCCTCCAGGCGCCCGACGTGGCACGCCAGCGCCTCGGCGCGGCCGCCCGCCGCGACGATCGCGTCGGCCACGGCCCGGCAGTCGTCGAGCTTGCGGCTCGACACGATCACGTGCGCGCCCTGCTCCGCGAGCAGCTTCGCGATTTCCTCGCCGATGCCTCGGCTTGCGCCCGTCACCAGCGCGATCTTGCCCGTCAGGTCGAACAGGTTCGTTGCCATGTTGCTGTGCTCCTCCATTGATTGGATTGTCGTGTCGCCGCTCGGCGCGCGTTGCGATTCGTGCCGATATCAGCGATGCGCGTCGATCACGCCGACGGCCAGTTCGGCCAGCCGGCCGGCCATTTCGCCGACGCGCAGCGCCTGCTCGCTCGATGCGTTGCCCTGCAGCGCGCGCGCCTTCACGCCCTGCGCGATTGCCGCGAGCCGGAAGAAACTGAATGCGAGGTAGAAGTGCCAGTCGCGGATCGGCGCGATGCCGCGCAGCTCGCAATAGCGCGCGACGATCGCCGCTTCGTCAGGAATGCCGAGCGTCGCGCGATCCTGGCCCGCGAGCCCGCGCACCTGCCCGCCTGACGGCAGCCGCAGGCACATGCAGAAATACGCGAGGTCGGCGAGCGGGTTGCCGAGCGTCGACAGTTCCCAGTCGAGCACGGCCTGCACGCGATAGCCGTCGCGCGCGAACATCAGGTTGTCGATCCGGAAATCGCCGTGCACCAGCGCCGGCCGGCCCGTGTCCTCGGGGCACGCCTTCGGCAGCCAGTCGATCAGCGTTTCCATCGCGTCGAGGCGCCCGGTTTCGGCCGCGCGATACTGCTTGGTCCACACGCCGATCTGGCGTTCGAAGTAGTTGCCGGGGCGGCCGTAGTCGGCGAGGCCCACCGCATCGACATCGACGTCGTGCAGCGCGGCCATCGTCTGCAGCAGCGCGTCGTAGCAGGTCGCGCGATCGGCCTGCGGCAGTTCCGGCAGCGCGGGATCCCAGAAGATCCGGCCGTCCTCGAAACTCATCACGTAGAACAGGCTGCCGATCACGTCGCGGTCTTCGCAGAGGTGATACGGGCGCGCGACCGGCACCGCGGTGCCAGACAGCGCGGTCAGCACGCGGAATTCGCGGTCGACCGCATGCGCGGATTTCAGCAGTTCGCCCGGCGGCTGGCGGCGCAGCACGTAGCGGCCGCTCTTCGCGTTCAGCAGGAAAGTCGGATTCGACTGGCCGCCGGCAAACTTCTCCGTGTCGACCGGGCCTTCGAAGCCCGGCACGTGCGTTTCCAGATAGCGCGTGAGGCGGGCTACGTCGAGTTGCTGGGAAGGGTTTGTCATCGTCGCGATCGTTCGTGGGTCAGCCGTAGGTCCGCCATGTGTACCGTTCGGGATCCTCAAGGTGCGGGATGCCGTTGAACGACGCGAGGTGGAACGCATCGGCGTTGAAGAAAAACTGCGAAAGACTGCTGTTGCGGATCTGCAGGTTCAGCGCGATCGCGCTCGACGGCGGCGCAGCGAGCACCTGCTGGACGGTCACCGCGATCGGGCCGCCGGAGCTCACCGCGAGCACGCGCTGGCCGCCGCCGTGGCGGATCGCGGCGCGTGCATCGGCCACGCGCTGCTGGAAATGCGACCAGGTTTCGGGGGCCGCGTCGCCGAGCTTGTCCTCGGTCCAAAGCTGCAGCACCTGCCGGAGCGCACGGAAGTGCTCCTTCATCGAACCGGCGGCAAGCCGTGCGATCTCGGGATAGTCGTGGGCGGCCGCTGCGAACAGCCCATGGAAGTCGTATTCGTTCAGGCCCGGATGGCGGTCGACCGGCACGCCTTCGCGGCCCATCCCGTGCAGGATCGCGTCAACCGTCTGCGCGTGGCGGGTCATCGTGCCGCAGATCACGCGGTCGAACGCCAGGCCCTGCCGCGCGAAGTATTCGCCGAGCCAGGCGCCCTGCTGCTCGCCGGCAGGAGAAAGCCGGTCGTAGTCGTCGGTGCCGAATGACGCCTGCCCGTGCCGTACCAGAAAGAGTTCAGCCATTGCATGCCCGCCTGAGTGAAGGATTCAGCATAGCGAGCCGGCGACCATTTTTAAAATTTATTTGGTGAATGAGCGGGTATTCACATCGTCAATTCCCGTGCCGCCGCCTTAAGACGCGCCGTGGGATCGTCCGACTTATACTGCGCGATCCGCCCCCTTCACAGGAGTCCCGCCCATGTCGCATTCCCCGCCGAACGACCTGCCCCGCTACCGCCTGCTGACGGGCAAGGACGACGCCGCGTTTTGCCATCGTGTGTCGGACGCGCTGGCGCTCGGCTATCGCCTGTACGGATCGCCCGCCGCCACCTTCAACGGCGATCACGTCGTCGTCGCCCAAGCATTGCTCTGGCCGGACAGCGACGCATGAGCGCCGGCGCGTAACCCCGATCGCCCTGCCGCGCATCGCCCGATCCGGCATCGGCACCCAAGGATTCACAGGCGCCGGCCGTGCGGCACGCGAATTGCGATGTCGGACACCGTGTCGAATAAATCCAGGAGGGATGCGATGCTCGGTACGATCCTCATCATCGTTCTGATTCTGCTGCTCATCGGGGCATTTCCTTCATGGCCGCATAGCCGAAGCTGGGGCTACTGGCCATCGGGGACCGTCGGGCTGATCGTCGTCATTGTCGTGATACTGGTGCTGCTCGGTCGCATCTGAGTCCGGACGCGCGTGCCGCTGCATGGGCACGCGCGTTCCGATATCGCCATCGTGACTTCTTTACACGCGAAAGTAAGTCGTAAAGGGAAACCCGCCCGCGCGGCCCGTGCTTACTCCCGCGTCCACCCGTTCTCGTAAAGCTTCCCGGCCAGCACGCCGAGGCGCGACGCGAGAACGTAGTTCTCGCCGTCCTCGATCAGTGCCGAGCGCACGTCGCGGAACAGCTTCTCGATCGGGAATTCGCGCGTGGTGCCGTTGCCGCCGAACAGCTGGAACGCCTCGTGCGTGATCTTCATCGCTTCCTCGGTCACGCTCACCTTCGCCTGCGCCGTCGCGTACGGATGGCTTTGCGGCGACATCCGCGAGAACGCGAGGCTGCGGCGCGCGATCGCACGCGCCATCTCGAGCCGGCGCAGCATCTCGCCGATGCGCAGGTGCGTCATCTGATGATCCATCAGCAGCGCGCCGCCCTGCTTGCGCTCGTGGCAATACGCAAGCGCCAGTTCGAACGCGGCACGCGCAGCGCCGACGAACACCTGGCACATGTGCGTACCCGCATACGACCACGTCGATGCGAGGTTGCCGAGATAGTCGTCCTTCAGCGCGACCGCGAAGCGCTTCGGCACCTTCACGTTGTCGAAATAGATCTCGCCCTGCGGCAGCGAGCGCTGGCCGATCTTGTCGAGCGGCTTGCCGCGCGACACGCCGGGCAGATCGAGCGGCAGGATCATCGCGATGCCGTTCGTGAACGCGCTGCGCTCGCCTTCGCCGTAGAAGCCGTCGCCGTAGTCGGCCGCCATGTACGCGAGTGCGACCTGCGCGACCGAGCCGTTCGAGATCCACGCCGAGCTTTGCCCGTTGATCACGATCTCGTCGGCACCGACCTTCGCGGTCACGTTGCCGACCGGCTGCCGGCCGCTCCCGGCGAGTTCCTGCCGATACAGGATCGCCGCGTCCGAGCCGCGATCGGGCTGCGTGTTCATCCAGCAACCGACCTTGCCCGCGCACATCTCGATCAATTCGGCGTTGCCGACCGTCTGCGCCATCATCAGCGGCATCGTGGCCGCGCCGATCGACACGGCGAGGCCCGAATCGCCCCAGCCGAGCTCCTCGCCGATCAGCGACTCGATGCGCACGGCCGTCTCCGGCGGAAACTGCGCGATCAGCTGCGGATCGAGCCCGAGCTTCGCGCTCTCGACGATCGCGGCCCAGTACGGCGAGCCCGGCGCGATCACGTCCTCCGCCGTCATCCGGTCGAGCTCGCGGCCGATCGGCCGCAGCACGTCGCGCGCAAAGCGATGGACCGTGTGCTGGATTGCGTTTTCCTCTTCGCTCAGCGGCGTCTCGAAGCCGGTCATGCCGACCACGGGCAGCGCCGCGGACTTGTTCAGACGAATCATCTCCGTTCTCCTCCTGGACTCGAATCATGTCGGCCCGGCAGCGGACGCGCCCGGCCATCCCACATCTAGTAATACATACCAAACATAGGTCATAATGACAAACACAGGAAGCAAAAAAAAGACAGGGTATTCCCCTGTCTCCGTTCGCGTGACCGCTGCGGGCTCGTACGGCTACTTGCCGGCAGGCACCGCCAGCGTGCCATATGCGATCGCGCGCGACGTCGCCGCGAAATACGCGTCGAGCGCCTGCGTGTGTCGCCCGATGGTGCCGTACTGCATCGCGAGACCATCGGCCAGCGCGATCAGCATCGTGGCCGCATGCCGGCTATCGGCCGCGCTGAAGGCTGGCGTGAGCGCGCGTACCAGCTGCGTGAGATCGCGCGTGAGCGCCGAATACCATTCGTCGCACAGCTTCAGGCATTCGGCATCGGTGGCCGCGAACGACAGGAAATGCCGGAACAATGCGTTGTACTTCGCATCCTTCGCATCGGCGATCGAGCGCACGATAATTTCTTCGAACACGTCGCGCGGCGACGCATCGCTGCTGATCGCGCGCTTCATGTCGTCGAGATACGCTTCGATGACCGGCTCGATGACGGCCCGCAACACGGCGATCCGGGTCGGGAAGTAGTACTGCAGATTGCTGACGCTGATGCCCGCGGCTGCGGCAACCGCACGCTGCGAGAATTCGAGCGGGCCGCCTTCCAGCAACAGCTTGCGCGCGACGCGAATGATCGTGTTGCGCGTGCGCAGGCCTTGCGCCCGCAAGCCGTCGGTATTGCCGGCTGCGGCGGTGGCAGTCGAAGTGCGCCGCTTTCTCGTGCTGCGCTGCTCGTTGGACACTGTCATCGTGTTCGTCGTGAAGATGGCGTTTCGGCTTCGTCGAATGAATGCTCCGTGCCTTACGGAGCGCCAACGACTATACCCGATGCGCGCTGCATTTTCCATCGAGCCGCCCTTCCGTCGGGCGGGCCAGCCGGATGCACGCTTTCGCGTCGCGACGATCGCGTGCGCCGCTACGTCGGCCGCACCTTGCGGTTCACGCGTTCGTCGAGCAGGTTCGCGACGCCGAGCATCGCGGTCATCGCACACCATCGCAGCGGCTCGGGCGGCACCGACGGCGTCTTGTGCGTCAACGTGTCGAGCAGCGGCGATCGCCCATCGTGAATGCGCTCGGCCAGCACGCGCCCGATCAGCGATTGCGTGCCGACGCCATGCCCCGAACACCCGGCCGTGTAGAACACGTTCCCGTGCGCACCGGCCGCGCCGACCACCGGCAACGCGTCGCCCGCGAACGAGATATAGCCGCTCCAGCAAGCGCGCACTGGCACGTTGCCGAGTTGCGGAAAACGCGCGTGCAGCGTCTTCAGCAACGCGCGATACGCGTCGTCGTCGGGCACGTTCGGGGTCTGCGAGCCGTACACGTAATGCAGCCGCTTCGTCGTCAGCAGCAGCGTGTTGCGCGCGGTCAGGCGGTGGCTCTCCATCGTCAGGTGCGACGTGACGATGCCCTCGCGATTCGACCAGCCGAGCGCCGCGAGCTGCGCGTCGGACAGCGGCTCGGTTTCGAGCGCGGACACGCGCAGCGGCATCACCTTGTCGCCGAGCAAGCCGAGTTGCGGCGTGTATGCATTGGTCGCGAGCACCAGCGTCGGCGCACTCGCGCTGCCCCGTGCGGTGCGCACGCGTACCGTCTCGCCCGCGTCGAAATCGAGCAGCGCGGTGTTCTCGTAAAGTTTCACGCCGGCCGCGAGCGCCGCGCGCCGCAAGCCCGTCACGTACTTGCCGGGATCGAGCGTGCCGCCGCCCGGCACGTATGCACCGAACAGGAATGCCGGCGGAATCCCGCGTTCGCGCATCACCGCACCATCGAGAAACTGCGCGGGCGAGCCGAGCTCGATGCCGGTGGCCATGCTCTCGCGCAGGCGCTTTTCCTGCGACGGATGCACGCCCGCGCGAATGATGCCCGACGCGCGGTAGTCGCAGTCGATCGCGTATTCGGCAAGCTTGCGTTCGACATACGCGACGCCTTCGTCGTAGAAGCCGACGATCCGCTTCGCCTGTTCGTGGCCGACCCGCTTGAGAAACAGCTCGTATTCCAGCCCCTGGCCGCCTGCGAGATAGCCGGCATTGCGCCCGCTCGCGCCGAAGCCCGCGAACTCGCGTTCGAGCACGACGACGCTCGCGCCGCGCGCGGCCAGTTCCAGCGCGGTGGACAGGCCCGCAAAGCCCGCGCCGACGACGATCACGTCCGCGCGGACATCGCCTTCGAGCGGCGGCTGTGCACGCTCCGGCGCTTCGATCCATCCGCCGACGGGACGATACTTCTGCAACGCGGCGTCGGCGCGAATTTCCTCGCCCCAGCGCGCGAGCGGCCCGGCCGCATCGGCGCCCGCCGCCTGCATCGCCGCTGCCGCACCGACCGCGCCCGGCGCCGGTCGCGTCGTCTGCCCTGCCTGCGCTACCTGCCCGAGCGCCGTTGCGCCGTGTGCATCGCCCATGTCCGCCTCCATCAGTCCCTGCTGAGAATGTGAATCGCCAGCGCAGCCTCTTCGACGCCCTGCAAGCCGCCGCCGTTCTCCTGGATCGCATGACGCGCGCCGTCCACCTGCCGTGCGCCCGCTTCGCCGCGCAACTGCGTGACCAGTTCGTACAACTGCCCGATGCCGGTCGCACCGAGCGGATGACCTTTCGATTCAAGGCCGCCCGACGTGTTGATCGGGATGCGCCCGCCGAGCGTGAACTCGCCGCGCTCGGCGGCCGGACCGGCTTCGCCGAGCGGCACGAAGCCCAGGTTTTCGGCCTGGATGATTTCGCCCATCGCCGATGCGTCGTGCACTTCGGCCACGTCCATGTCCTCCGGCCCCACGCCGGCCTGCTCGTACGCCTGCAACGCGGCGAGCCGGCCGATGTGCTTGTGCGGCTCGTCGATGCCCCGCCGCGTGAAGCTGCGGATCACGCTCGCGGCGATCCGGATGCAGCGGCTGCGGTCGGCACCGATGCGTTCCAGCCCTTCCTCCGTGCAGAGGATCGCGGCCGCCGCACCGTCCGACAGCGGCGCGCACATCGGCAGCGTGATCGGGTACGTGATCGGCGCGGCCGCCAGCACCTCGTCGATCGTGAACGGCTGGCGGAACTGCGAGTACGGGTTGTGTACCGAATGCCCGTGGTTCTTCGCCGACACGGCGGCGATCTGCCGCTGCGTCGTGCCGTACGTGTGCATGTGGTGCCGGCACATCGCCGCGTAGATCTTCATGAAGCGGCTGTACGGGCGCTCGGATTCCGAGCCGGGCGGCGGCTCGATCCCCTCGCCGAGCCGCGCGAGCGTCGCGAAATTCTCGTCGACGCGCGACACGTCCCAGCCGGCCTCGAACAGCGCGAACGATTTCGCCTTGTCCGCGACGTTCATCTTTTCCGCGCCGAGCGCGAGCGCGACATCGCACGCGCCCGACTGCAACTGCCGCACGGCGAGGTGCACCGCCGTACTGCCGGACGCGCACGCATTCTCGACGTTGAACACCGGAATGCCTTCGAGGCCGATCTTGCTGAACACGACCTGGCCGGGGATCGACAACTGCCCCTGCAGCGGGCCGTTGGTGATGCCCGCGTAGAACGCGGCGCGGATCGCATCGGCGTGGCAGCCGGCGTCCCGCAACGCGCGCTGCAGCGCCTCTCTCGCCAGATCGTCGAGGCTGCGGTCGAGATGCCGGCCGAACACGGTCATCGCGATACCGGCGATGTAGATGTTGCTCATCGTATGGAATCCGTATGAAGCAGGTTCAGATCCTGCGTTGCTGTCCTTGCCAGTACTGTTCGCGCAAGTCCTTCTTCAGCACCTTGCCGGCCGTGCTGCGCGGCAGTGCGGCGACGAAATCCACGCTCTTGGGCGCCTTCACCGAGCCGAGCTTCTCCTTGCACAGCGCGACAAGTTCCTCCGCGCTCACCTGCTGCCCGGCATTGAGCTCGACCACGGCCTTCACGGCCTCGCCCCATTTTTCGTCGGGCACGCCTATCACCGCGCAGTCCTGCACGGCCGGATGCGCCCAGATCACCTGCTCGACCTCGCTCGGATAGACGTTGAAGCCGCCGCTGATGATCATGTCCTTCTTGCGGTCGGTGATGTGCAGATAGCCGTCGCGATCGAGATGGCCGATGTCGCCGGTGTGCAGCCAGCCGTCGACGATCGTCTCGGCCGTCTTGTCCGGCGCGCGGTAGTAACCCTTCATCACGAGGTCGCCGCGCACGCAGATCTCGCCGGTCTCGCCCTGCTTCAGCACGTCGCCGCGCTCGCCGACGATCTCGACGCGCACCAGCGGATTCGGGCGGCCGACCGACGCGAGCCGCGTGTCGGATGCCAGCTTGCCGTCGACGAAGTGCTCGGCCGGCGTCAGGTACGAGATCGACGCGGGCGCCTCGGTCTGCCCGTAGCCGCCCGTCATCACCGGGCCGAACACGTCGATCGCGCGCTTGAGCTTCTCGACCGACATCGGCGCGGCGCCGTACAGGAAGTAGCGCAACGACGAAAAATCGACCTGCTCGATGCCGGGGATGTCGAGCAGCCGGTAGATCACGGTCGGCGGCAGGAAGAACTCGGTCACGCGATGCTTGACGATCGCGCCGAGCAGCAGCGCCGGGTCGGGCTTCGGCAGCACGACCACCGTGCCGCCGCGCGCGGTGCACGGCAGCGACATCATGCCGGCCGTGTGCGTCATCGGCGCAGCAGCCAGATTCACCGGGCGCGCATCGTCGTACGTCATCGCGATCATGAATTGCGCGAAGTACGTCTGCAGCGAACGATGCGTGTTCATCACGCCCTTCGGTGCGCCCGTCGTGCCGCCCGTGGCCGACAGCGCGACGACGTCGTCCATCGCGTAGTCGACGACCGGCGGCGTCGCCGGCTGGCGCTCGCTCCACGAGGCCAGCGACGGCGCCCACGGCAGGTCGGCGTCGAGGCACACCCACAGCCGGATCTTCGGCAGGCTCGGCCGCAGCGCATCGATCGCGGCCGCGAACGCCTGATGGAAAAACAGCACTTCGCAGTCGAACGCATCGAGCACGTACTGGTTCTCGGCCGGCGCGTTGCGGCCGTTCACCGGAATGTACGCGAGCCCGGCGCGCCACATCCCGAGCGCGCAGCTCCAGCCGATCACGTCGTTGTCGGCCCACACCGCCGCCTTCGCCTCCTTCGCGAAGCCGGCGGCGAGCAAGCCGTTGGCGATGCGGCACGACAGCTCGCCGATCTCCTGGAACGTGTAGTTGCGATCGTCCTGGATGTACGCGATGCCGTCGGGATTGAGCCGCCAGCCGCGGTCGTAGAAATCGATAATGGCCATGTCACAAGTTCCGTTGGGTCTGGTCCGGTGCGGCGGCGGCCGTCACAGTTGCGTGACCGTCGCGCGCGCGAGCCCGCGCTGTTCGAGGAAGCCGAGCAGGTAGCGATGGCCGAATGCCTTCGAACCCGACGCGAAGCCCGTGCGCGCGGTATCGCCGTCGAGCAGCTTGAGCACGCCGGCCGCGTGGATCGCGCCCGTCGAGATGTACGGCGTGACGCCGTGCACGGTCGCGCGCACCGACGCGAGCTGGCCGCGGCCGATCGCGAAGTCGACGCTGCGCTGGATCGTCGTGCGCTCGCGCGGCGGCATCGTCGGCGTGGTCGACGCGACGACCTGCTGCAGCACTGCGTCCTGCTGCTCGCGCGGCAGGTGCTTGTATTCGGCTTCCCACTTCTGCCCGAACTGGTGCACCAGCTTCATCACGTTGTTGTCGTAGAAGCCCACGCACGAGATGCAGCTGCGCACGCGCGCATCGTGCTCGAAGTAGACGGGCAGCGACGTGCCGCCCCACGGCAGGCAGAACACCGGCTGCATCAGCTCGGGCGTCGCGACGGTGAACGATGCGTCCACGGCGTGCGGCACGAGCGCCTTCTCCCACAGGTAGCAGGACTCGTGGCGCGCGCCGTCGAAGATCGTCGCGGTCGAGCCGATGCTCACGCCGGCCGCGCCGCGCGGGCCGCGCGTCAGCGTGGCCGTCTCCAGCGCATCGATGCCGGGCGTTTCGAGCGCGAGCTCGGCGGCGATCTCGGCGAACGTGTACATGTACGCGTTCGACGACGACACCAGCAGGCCGGCCTGGCGATACTGCTCGCCGAACTGGTCGCGCACGGCGCGGATATACGACTGTTCGCCGGTCGTATCGAGGTGGTGACAGCCGGCCTTCAGCGCCGCCTCGACGCCGACGAGCCCGAAGCTGGAGAACGGCCCGACCGTGTTGCACACCACCTTCGCACCGCTGAACGCCTTCACGAGCGCGTCGACGTCGTGCTCCGCCTCGATGATTTCGTATTGCGCGGATTCGAGACGCACGACGCGCTGCGCCATCATTTCCTTCGCGCGGCCCGCATTGCGCGCGACCGCCGTGAACGGGATGTTCTGGTCGATCAGCCAATCCATGATCAACATGCCGGTGTAACCGCTTGCGCCATAAACGACGACGGGATGCTTAGCCATGCTTGTCTCCTGAAACGTGAATTGTCGGGAACCGGTTCGGTTCAAAGTCGGGTACTGCTGCTTCGTTTCCGGCGTGCTCTTTTATAGAACACATTACCAATCTTAGGTCACTATGACAAAATAATGCGTAAAGAAAAAGGCAGGGTATTCCCGGCCCTGACGCGTTTCGCGCATCACTTCGCCGCCCCGTCCGGCGACAGGCCGGCCAGATAGTGCGCAACGGCACGCGTGTCGTCGCCCGACAACGTCGCAGCCAACGCGTTCATCGCGCCGGTCGGATCGTGCCGCTCGCCCGAGCGGAACGCCGCCAGTTGCGTCTCCAGGTAAAGCTGCCCCTGGCCGGCGAGCCGCGGCGCCGGATCCTTTCCCGTCAGCGCCGCGCCGTGACACGCGCGGCAGCTTCGCGCCTCCACGAGCGCCAATCCCCGCTTGTCGAGCGCCGCGTCGGTCGGCACGGCCTCGTTGCGCGCCGGCGCCTGTCGCGCGAAGTAGGTCGCCAGCGCGGCGATCTTCGCGTCGTCGAGTTCGCGCGAAAGCGGCCCCATGTACGCGTTGCGGCGCTGATCCGTGGCAAACGCGCGCAGTTGCGCGGCGATATACGTGGCCGGCTGGCCTGACAGCGACGGATACGACGCGTTCTGCGACTGCCCGTGCGCGCCATGGCAGAAGAAGCACGTCTCCTGCGGCTGCGGCCATGCGCCGCCGTTGGCCTTGTCGGCTTCGCCGATCGCGGCCATCGCTTTCTGGTAACGCATGCCGTCGACGAGATCCGGCCCGTACAGCACGCCCGCCGCCACGCCGCCCGCCAACACCAGCCCCAGCACGGCGCCGATCATCCAGGTTCGTTTCACTCAGGCCTCCTTGCCGCGGCCGGCCAGTTTGCCGAGTGCCTGCAACGCCGCGCGGTGCCCGGAGCGCACCGCGCCGTCCATCGCGCCGGCCCACAGGTCGGCCGTCTCGGTGCCCGACCAGATCAGCCGGCCGGCTTCCGGGCGCAGGAATTTGCCCCATTTCGTCCAGAAGCCGGGCGGCAGCGGGTGGATGCACTGCAGCGTCCACGGATCGACGCGGCCCCAGTCGTAGTCGTGGAACTGCGTCGGGTGCAGCGCCTTGTCGCCGAGTGCACGCGCGAAGATGGCCGACAGCGTCCGTTCGGCGGCCTTCGGCTCGGCCGGCAGCGAGCCCGGCGCGACGAACGCGGCGAGCACGCCGGCCGAGCCGTCCGGCGGCGAGTTGTCGTACGCCATGAACACCGGGCCGCCGACCTCGAAGATTTGTCCGTTGTAGCCGTCGTCGCGCCAGAACGGCCGGTCGTACACGTGTACCGTCTTGCGCATCGGCGCATTCGCCGGCCAGTTCCGCTGCAACTGCGCGCGGCCGTCCGGCAGCGGCGGATCGAACACGATCTGCTGGCACAGCGCCGGATTGAGCGCGACGATCACGCGCCGTGCGCGCAGCACGCCGCGATCGGTCTGCACGTCGACCACGTCGCGATCCCAGCCCGAGATCTTGCGCACGGGGCAGGACAGTTGCACCTTCGACGCGCCGAGTTCGCTCGCCATCCGGATGCTCAATACCTGCGAGCCACCGACGAAGCGCGTTTCCTGTGCGCCGCCCTTGGTCGATTCGAGCTTCGCGTAGTCGCAATCGGCGCTGTTGATCATCGACAGGTAGTGCAGCAACCCGAGCTGGGCCGGTGCGCCGCCGAGCGACAGCTTCGCCGCGAGGCCGAGGAAGTAGCCGTCCTCGTAGGTCACGCCCTGCTTGAGCAGCCAGTCGCCGTAGGTCAGCTTGTCGAGCTCCGCCGCGTGCTGCGCAGTCCACGGTTCGCGGGACGGCACACCGCGTGCGAGTGCGCCGAGCTTCGCGCCGAGCGCGTCGTCGCCGCCCGAGCCGCCGTGGAAATCCTGTGCGACGCGCGCGTCGCCGGCCAGCACGACGGTCTTGCCCGCGTAATACGTCGGGAACGTATCGACGCCGAGTTCGCGTGCGAGATCGGCAATCGCCGTCTGCCCCGGGCCGATCCACTGGCCACCGGCTTCGGACACCACGCCGTGCCCGAGATCGTGGTTGTAGGTCCGCCCGCCGACGCGATCGCGCGCCTCGACCACGACGAACGATTCGCATCCGGCGCGCTTCAGGTCGCGTGCGGCGGTCAGCCCCGCAAGCCCGGCGCCGATGATGACGACATCGAACACGCCGCGATCGGCGGACGCCGACACCGCGCCTTCGGCGAACGACACCTCGCCGGCGGCGAGCGATGCGGCGCCCGCGGCCGCGACGCGCAACATCCGCCGCCGGGCCTGCATGTCCGGCTTGTACTTGCTCTTCATCTTGCGTACTCCACCCTTTCTTTCGTTTTTGCGGATTCCACTCACGGCGCGGCCAGCACGCCGTCGTGCGAAAACAGCACCGGCTTGCCGCGCGCATCGACCAGCGCGGCGGTGAGCGTCGCGCGATCCGCGCGCTGCGCGACGTCGAACGGGCCGCCCGCTACGCGTTGCGTCAGCACGAGGCCATCCAGCCCGACACCGGTCAACCCGCCGCCGCTGGCGACGAGATCGGTGATCGAGCTGCGCGTGCCGGTGTTCAGCGCGGTCCACGTCGTGCCGCCGTCGCGGCTCTCGAACAGGCTGCCGAGCAGCCCGCCCACCACGATCCGGCCGTCGGGCATCGCGACGCCCGACCACAACGTGCCTTTTCCACCCGTCGGCAGATAGGTCCAGTTCGCGCCGCCGTCGGTCGACTTGATCACCATCCCCTGTTCCGACGCGACGTAAAGCGCGTGCGCGGGGTCCGCAAACACGTGATAGAGATTGCGGTCGGCCTTGCCGCCGCCCGGCGGCTTCGGCAGCGTCGTACGCGCCCACGTCTTGCCGCCGTCGTGCGTCTGCAGCATCAACGACCACAGGCCGACCGCGATGCCGTCCTGCGCATTCGTGAACAGCACCGAGAACAGCGGCTGGTCGACCGATGTATCGAGCCGCTGCGTGACCCATGTGTCGCCGCCGTCGTCGGTCGCGAGAATCGCGCCCCACTGGCCGACGGCCCAGCCGTGCTTCGCATCCGCGAACGACACGGCCGACAGCGTCGCCGACACCGGCACGCGCCGCGCCTGCCGCCAGGTCTTGCCGTCGTCGTCGGACAGCAGCACGATGCCGTGCTCGCCGACCGTGACGATCCGCGACCCCGCGCGCGCCGCATCCATCAGCATCCGGTGCGTCGGTGCGGCCCATGCATGCGCGGGCTTCGCGGCCCAGGCCGCGACCGTTCCGCCCTGCGGTTGCGCAAAGGCCGCCGCGGCGGCGCAGAGCGCGGTACAGGCAACGAGCGTCTTGATCATGGATGAATCTCCGTAGTGGTATGCGCGGGCATCAGTGGCTGAACAGCGCCGACCAGCCGGCATGCGCGACGCCGAGCGCGATGACGGGGGTCTTGTCGGCAACCCGCGCGGCCGCCGTCTGGCGTCCGGCGTCGCCGTCGTTCGACGGCGGGGCCACGGCCCGTTCGTCGGCCGTGGTGTGGCGCACACCGACGCGTTGCGCGTCGGTCGCGAACGCGTGGACCGGCGCGGGCCGATCCGCGACCGTTTCATGGAATCGTTCGAAGGCTGCCGCCACGAGGCAAAGCGCGCCGCATACAGCAAAGGTCTTGACCATGACTGAATCTCCGTCGGGGTGTTCGTCAGCGTCAGTGGCTGAACAGGCCCGGTGCACGGGCCGGCTTGCGGCGCGGGAACCAGCGTTCGAGCAGCGATGCGAGCGCGGGCAGCGCGGTCATCGCCATCACGAGGTTCACGATGAACATGAACGCGAGCAGCTTGCCCATGTCGGCCTGGAACTTGAGCGCCGAGAAACTCCACGTCGCGACGCCGATCGCCAGCGTGATCGCGGTGAAGATCGTGGCCACGCCCACTTCGAGCATCGCGTGCTGCACGGCCTTCACGATGTCCTGCCCGCCCGCGAGATGCACTTGCAGCCGGTTGTAGATGTAGAACGCGTAATCGACGCCGATCCCCACCGCCAGCACCATCACCGGCAACGTGGCGACCGTCAGCCCGATCTGCAGCTCCTTCATGAACCAGTAGCCGATGAAGGTCGCGACCGACAGCGGCACGCAGCACGCGAGCATCGCGCGCCAGTCGCGGTAGGCGAGGAACACGAGCACCAGGATCGCCGCATACACGTAGAGCATCATCGGCAACTCGCTCTTCTCGACTTCGTCATTCGTCGCGGCGAGCACGCCCGCATTGCCCGCTGCCAGCCGCACCGTGACGCCCGGGAACGGATGCGACGCGCGGTATTGCTTCACGTCGTCGAGGATCCGGTTGATCGTCGTCGCCTTGTGGTCGGTCAGGAACAGGTGCACGGCCGTCATCCCGCAGTCGCGGCTCATGAAGCCCTTCACGCGCGATACGTCGACCGACACCGCACCGTAGTTCTCGGCGGCAATCGGCACGACGTTCATCTTCGGGAAGTCCTCGTTGTAGCCCTGGTTGTAGGCGCGCAGCATCGCCGAGTACGACTGCACCGACACGACGCCCGGCTCGGTCTTCATCGCGGCCGAAAAGTCGTCCTCGTACAGGCCGACCGCCGGGTTGTCGCAGGCCTTGCCGGTCGATTCGATCGCGACCGTCAGCCAGTCGAGGCCCATGTCGTAGTTGCCGGCAATCGACGTCGCGTCGCGGTTGAAACGCGCATCTGCACGCAATTCCGGCGCGCCCGGCTGCAGCGTGCCGATCACGCGATCGCGGCTTTGCCACGCGGCGAGCGCAAAGATCGCCACCGTCAGCGCAACCGTGGCGCCTGCGTACTTCGGCTCCGCCACGCGTGCGAGCATGCGTAGCGGCTTCGCACGCTGCTGCGCACGCTTCAGCGAATTGTCCGCGTACGTTTTCGTGAAGTTGAAGCACGATGCCGCGACGGGCAGCAGGATCAGGTTCGTCACGATCTTGTACGCGACGCCGAGCGACGCGGTAATCGCCAGCTCGCGCACCATCGGGATCGGGATCAGCAGCAGCGTGATGAACGACACGAACGCGGTAATCAGCGCGAGCACGCCGGGGATCAGCAGGCCGCTGAAGCTGTGGCGCGCCGCATCGAACGAACTCTGCCCGTGCGCGATCTCGCGGACGATGAAGTTCACCTGCTGCACGCCATGCGACACGCCGATCGCGAACACGAGGAACGGCACGAGCACCGCGAGCGGATCGAGCCCGAAGCCGAGCAGCTTCAAGGTGCCGAACTGCCAGACGAGCGACGTGAGCGAGCACGCGACCAGCAGCACCGTGAAGCGCACCGAATGGCAGTACCAGTACACCGCGAGCGTCGTCAGCAGCAGCGCGACCGCGCAGAAGCCGAGCACGGCCGTCGCGCCGTCGGCGATATCGCCGATCTGCTTCGCGAAGCCGATGATCTGGATCTCGTAGCCGGCATCCTCGAACGGCTTGCGGATCTTCTGTTCGAGCAGGTGATTGAACGCAACGTAGTCGAGCACCTTGCCGGCACTATCGCGCTCGTTCAGCTCGGCCGTGATCATCGCGCTCTCCTCGCCGTGCGACACGAGCGTGCCGACATAGCCGCCGAGCGTCGTCGCGCGGCGAACGCGCGCCACGATGTCGGGCGTCAACTGGTCGGGCGTGACCGTGCCGGGAATGATCGGCTCCGCGCGAAACCCTTCGTCGGTCACTTCGTTGACGAACGCGTTCGGCGTCCACAACGAGCGCACGCCGATCCGGTCGACATTCGGCAGATACGTGACGGCCTGCGTGACGTTGTACAGCCGCGTCAAGCCTTCCTTCGACCAGATCGAACCGTGCTTGGCCCGCACGACCACCGTGATCCGGTTCGCGCCGAGCAGGTCGTTCCGGTATTGCTGGAACGTGCGGATGTACTCGTGCCCGATCGGCATCTGCTTCTCGAAACCGGCATCCATGCGCAGCTGCACGGCGAACACGGCCATCGCGACGGTGAACAACGCGATCGCCGCGAGCACGATCGCGCGGTGACCGAAGAAAAGCCTTTCCAGGCGACTGACCAGACGATTGAGCACGACGTTACCCCTTCATGTAATGCGGTGGCATCCGCCACCCGGCAGCGTCAGAAATTCCGCGTGACGAACAAGCCGACGAAATTGCGGTCCGCATAAGGCTGGCCCACCGTGTTGTGGCCGCCCCAGAACGCGGTGAAATTGATGCCGGCCTGCCAGTTCGGCGGGTTCTGGTTGAACAGCACGTAGACGTTCACCGACTTCGCACCCTGCATGTAATTCGCGGTGAAAGTCGGCGTGTAGCCGTACAGGCCGTCGGAGAACGTCACGCCCGGCGTGACCTGCCAGCCGGGAATCAGCGAGCCGTCATAGGTCCAGTTGAAATCGATCGTCGCGCCCACCGAGCTCGAGGTACCCTGGCCCATTCCGATCGGATAGCCGGCCGCCGATCCGTTGTTCAGCCACGGCAGGTAGCCGGTCTGCGGCAACTGCGTGACGGTCTGCCCGCCGACGGTGCGCGTCACGCCGCTCGAGCTCAGCCCCGGGTAGTAGATCCACGTCAGTTCCCACGTCAGCGCGGCCGAATCGGCACCGAGCAGCTTCAGGAACGGGTACTCGCTGCGCGTGAGCGCCAGCAGCCCGTTGATGTCGTACTGGAATTTCTTCTTGTCGACCCATTGCGGGCAATCCACGCCGGCCACGCCGTTCGTGTTCAGGTCGAGCGGGCCGCCTGCGCCGTAGCAGCTCGACAGCGCGACCGCATCGCGCGGCCGGTACGACAGCTCGGTGCCGATCGCCCACGGGCCGACGCCGAAGTTCGCGCTGACGCCGAACAATTGGCGCCGGCCGAGATACGACCATTGCTCGGTGCCGTTCGCGAGCGATGCGAGCACCGGCGACTTGTCGGTGTAGTTCAGGTAGTAGAACGCGAAGTTCGCGTCGAACGAGCGCGGTGAATAGTTGAACTTCACGCCGAACTGCGGCCGGTATTTCGCTGGCAGGTTCGTCGTGCTCGGCAGGCCGATGTCGTTGAACGGCGGCCCGGCGTAGGTGCCGTTCACGAGCCCGTTCTTGATCGCGTTGAGCGTGTCCTGGTTGCCCGCCGCGCCCGATCCGCCGATCGCGTTGGCGATCGTGCCGGCGCTCGGGCCGGTTACGTTCAGGTTGTTCGTGTTGATCGTGAACGGCTCCGCGCCGCGGCCGAAGCCGTTCGTCACCGACCAGTACGAGCCGACCGGCGGATAGCGGTTGCCGTTCCACTGGAACTGGTAGTAGGCCTCGGTGCTGAACCCGTGCGACAGGTCGGCCGCCAGGCTCACCATCGGCGCCGGCAGCAGCGCCTGCTTGAGTTGCGAGCCGGGGATCAGCAGCTTCTGCGCGTCGATCGAGTTCGTCGCGTTGATGCCGCTCTGCGCAAACATGCTCTCGCCCCAGTTGATAACCTGGTTGCCGAGCCGCACGTGCGCATTGCGCCCGCCGATCGTGAAATCCTTCTGCGCCCACAGGTCGAGCAGCTGTGCGTTGTAGACGACCTGCGCGGCAGCCGTGCTCGACAACGGCGTGCGGTTCGTGT
Organism: Burkholderia sp. BCC1972; assembly: GCF_905339605.1. NCBI lineage: Bacteria > Pseudomonadati > Pseudomonadota > Betaproteobacteria > Burkholderiales > Burkholderiaceae > Burkholderia > Burkholderia sp. BCC1972. Next base: position 128,412 of record NZ_CAJPGH010000009.1, read on the forward strand.
TCTTGGCCATGAAGTCGTACATGCCCGTGCCGCGCACCATGAACTTCAACCCTTCGCTCGGTATCTTCAGCAGCAGCTCGCTGGTCGCGCTGATGTAGGTGCTGAACGGCTGGCCCTTGCGGTAGTTCAGGTCACCGTTGTCCGCGTAACCCCACTGGTTGGTGTTCGCACCCGCACCGCAACCGAATGCATTCGGATCGCCGGTGAGCGAGCAGCTCGGGTTTTTGGTCCGGATGCCAGCGCCGGCCGTCAGGTTCGACACCCACGAGCCCTGCAGGGCCCCGCCGTTCAACGTGAAGTCATACGCGTACGCGCTCGACGTCGCGGCGCCCGCCATAGCCACCGATACCGTAGCATTCCTGAACAATCTTGCCGGTTCCATGATCCACCTCCGCCCCTGTTCGATGCCGGCGCACGATCGTTGCGTGCGCCGGTCCTTGTATCCGTCAGCCGGTCACCGTCAACGCTCGCTGACCGAGCGCAGCGATTCCGCCGTGTAGAAATCCTGCTTGAAGCGCGGATCGTCGGCCTGGCCGAACCAGCGAATGTCCTTGCCCTGGCCGATCGACGACGCATCGAACACATAGCGGCCGTTGATCATGTCGTACTGCGCGAGCGGTTCGTTGTCGCAGGTGCCGCCGAGCTCCCATACCGGAATCGGGTAGCTTTCCCGAACCTTCCACAACTTGCCCTGCGCGTCGTAGTCTTCGCCGACGAGCGCGAGCCAGCTGTCTTCGTCGAGATAGAACACCTTCTTCGACGCGACGTGCCGCGCGCTCGGCTTCAGCGTCGCTTCGACGACCCATACGCGATGCGTCTCGTAGCGACGGTTCGCAGCGGCGAGGCCATCGGGCGTCGCCACATCATGCAGCTTGCTCTTGAACCGGTACATGCCGAACGCGTTGTACGGGACGAGCAATTCCTTCTTGCCGACCAGCTTCCAGTTGAACCGGTCGAGCGAGCCGTTGATCATGTTGGCCTCGTCGATCAGGTACTGGTTCTCGAAGCCGATCAACGGCGCGTCGTGCGTATAGGCCGGCATGCGTCGCACGCGGCGCTGGCCCGGAAAGTAGTAGTAGGTTTCCGAGTCCTTGTTGAAGTACTGCCGCTGGACGAAGGCCTGCCCGGCCAGCGCGGCCGGCGAGTTCATCTGGAAGTAGACGGCGACGCTCAGCTGGTCGACGTCCTGCGGCGAGGTCTTGCCGAGTTTGGCCGACGGGAAGTAGAACGTCTGCGGGCCGACCGCGTCGATCCATTCGCTGCCGCCCGGGCGCGGCGAAATGCTCGTGGCGACCTGCGCCCATTCGACGCCTTCGCCGCGATAGCGCATCTCGTAGTTCAGGATCGCTTCGATGCCGCTCTTCGGTTGCGGGAACGGCACGCCGGGCAACGCGGCCGCGGCAAGGTTTTCGCCGGTCGAATCCAGCTTCGCGGCCGTGAGGTTCGCCTTCGAGTTCTGCTCGGCGGCATCCGGCAACTGGCATTCGCGGTGGGACGGGTAGACGTCCATCCGGTAGCCCTTCTTCTGCTTGATCAGCGCGACCTGCCCGGGCGACAGCTTGTCCGCATACTTGTCGACGTTCGCCGCGTCGATCGAGTAGAGCGGCTTCTCGCTGCGATGCTTCCAGAAATCGCCGCGCACCTTGCCCCACTCCCAGCCGGCGTCGGGCGACTGCTTGCCCGCATAAGCCGGCACCGCGCCGTCCTTGCTCGCCGAACGGTCGGCGCCGGCCGGCGTCAGGTCGTCCGCCGCGACGGCGGTGCCGATCGCGATACATGCAGCGGCCGCGATCGCGGACGTGGTCCAGAAACGATGCTTCTTCATCATGGTTCTCCTTCCTGCTCCGCCTTCGCTCGCCCATCCTGGACGAAACGCGTTTGCTTCGATCGTCATCGTCAGCCGACGATGACGTCGCGCCCTGATCGAGGCCGGCCGGGGTTCCGGCCGGTCGCCTGCCGCCTGATTGCCTTTCCGTATATTTCTTCAGTACTACGATTCGAATGGAACGCAGATCCGGCGAAAAACCCTCGTGCCTTCCGTCAACCCTTGCCGGACCCTGCCACCGCCACCGCGCGAATCTCGACGCACAGCCCCGGCAACGCCAGTTGCGTGACGCCGACCGCCGTCCAAGACGGGTAGCGGTCGGGGAAATACTCGTCCTTGACCGCCGCGAAGCCTTCGGTCTCGCGCTGCAGGTCCGTGTGGAAGGTCGTCAGCTCGACGACATCGGCGAGGCTCGCGCCGGCTTCCTCGAGGATCATCTTCAGGCACTCGAACGCGATCCGTGCCTGCGCCTGCACGCCGTCGGCCGGCTGCATCTGCGCGTCGAGGCCGACCTGGCCCGACACCCAGATCGTGTCGCCGACGCGCGTCGCCGGCGAGAAGTGGTACGCGTCGTACCAGGGCTGGAACGCGGCCGGCACGATCGATTGCCGCTTGGGGGTTGCTGCCATGATGAAAATCTCCCGGTTCAGACGAGTTGACGGAAACACGGCGCGCGGAACGGATCGCCGGCCTTCAGCCCGGCAAGTTCCTCGACGAACAGCACGCCGGCCGGCGTGAATCCCGAGCGGCTTTCGTCGGGCAGCGGGCTGAATACCGCGTCGTCGCCGAAAAAGCGCAGCACGAGCGTATGGCGATCGGGGAAATCGGCGTCGACCGCGCCGCCGCCGTGCAGCACGCCCGGATGGAGCAGCAGCACGTCGCCCGGCTTCGTTTCCCACGACAGGATGTCGTACGCATCCGGCGCCGCGCGGCGCTCGGCCTCGATGTTCGGCAGGCGCGGCCATACGTCGCCGCCATGCAGCGGGTCGGTCGGATCCTCGGCGTTCTGGAACGTCGTGCCGTCATGCCGCACACCGTGATGCGAGCCGCGCACGATCTCCAGCGCGTTACGCTTCGGCACGTGTTCGAAGCTGATCCACGCGTTGCCGAAATGCATCCCCTGCCACGGCAGGTACGACGTGTCCTGGTGCCACGGCGAGCGTGCGCTCTTGCCGCCGCCCTTCATGAACAGCTCCTCCGCGAAGTACCACACGTGCTTCGAGCCCCACAGGTCGGCGAACAGCTGCCCGAACGGCAGCGTGCCGACCAGCGCGTCGAGCCGCTCCTTTGCATACGGGTTCGCGTTGTCGTTGTGCGACTTGTATTCGGTACCGTCGAGCAGCGTCGTCGCCATCGGGCCCGGGTTCTCCATCCCCCAGTCGAACACCGCGCGGCATTGCGCGAGTTGTTCGTCGTTGAGCACCCCTTCGATGAGCACGGCTCCGTCCTCGAAGAACGCCTTTCGCTTCATTGCATCCATCGTCTATCTCCCGATTCGTTCAGCCTCAACCGGCGGTTCGTCTTCACTGCCGGCACATCAGTAGAACATGATGACTATGTTAGGTCATCATGACAAAAATAATTAAAAGAAAAAGACGGGGTATTCCCTGTTTCGTCTGCTTGTTCAAACGTGTGTCGCCGCGCGCCGCCGCGCCGTCATGACAATCTGCTTTCGGCTTTCCTGCATGCGCACGACACCGCACAGCTGCCGCTTCTTCGCGCCTTCATCCGCGCACGCGGTCGAACACCGTGTGCGTGATGAAGCCAACCAGTACCGCGTCGACCAGCGCGTCGACCGAGCTTCGCGCAACGGCCGCGCTGTACGACTGCATGCCGTCGCACAGCGCGGTCAGGCCGAGCGCCAGCACATCCGCAGGCAGCGACAGCGACACGCCGGTGCGCGTCGCGAACGCATCGATGCATGCGGCCGCGAGCGCCTGCCGGTCGCGCAGCAATGCGCCGAACTGTGCACGGAACTGCGAATCGCGCGCCGCCCGCAGTTGCGCTTCCAGCCACATCAACCGCGATGCGTGCCGCGCGGCACGCCACCGCCAGTACGCGAGCATCGCGCGCTGCGCGTCATCGGCCGAACCGGTCGGCATGCCATTGATTCGCTGCAAAGCCGTCGCGGCATCGTCGTGATCGCGCCGCAACAGCTCGAACAACACTTCCGTCTTGCTCCGAAAGTTCGAATAGAAGGCACCGCGCGTATGGCCGGCCGCCGTCGCGATGTCCTCGATACTCGCGGCCGCATACCCCTGCTCCGCGAAGATCGCGTGCGCGGCGTCGAGCAGCCGTTCGCGCGTCGCATCGCGCCGCTCGGCGCGGGTCAGGCGCGGCGGGTCCATCGGCGCGTCCTTCCGCCACCGCCGCAGCCGGTCGCCTGCGATACGCGAAAACCGATCACTTTTTCAGTACATCTACTCATTTCGGATACGACAATACACTGGCACCGGCCTGACTGCGCCCCTTCTCCCGCTCCAGTGCGGCATACGCGTAATAGAGCGCGACGGTCATGTAAGACCAAGTCAGCAGCGCCAGTACATAGAAATTGAACACGACGTTGGTCTCCTCGCCGGGGATCTTGTAGAAGTCGTAGATGCACGCGATCGCCTGCGATGCAACGAGCGCGATCGTCGTCGTCAGCGCATGGAACACGTGTCCGGCACGCACGAGCCGCCACACGAAACCGGCCAGATAGATCGACATCAGCGTCCACATCACCACGTAGAAGTACGGCAACGCGTGCTGCAACACGCCGGCCACGAGCGCGATCGTCCCGAGCGTCGCAAGCACGAACAGCGTCACGTCCTGCCGCATCGACGGCCGGTAGCCGTGCGTGACGGCCATCAGGCCGGCGACCGCGATCACCGGCATCCCGAACCCGCGCGAAAAGGCGTCGAGAAAGTGCGAAATGAAGTACGACACCGGCGATTCGGTCGCGAAGAAGACCACGGCGTTTGACGCGGAGATCGTCACGATCCACCACTCGAAGCCGAGCAGGAAGTTGCGCTTGCGCACGAACTTGAGGCCGTAGACGCCGGTCGTCGCCGCAAGCGTCGCGCTGGAAAGACAAAGGACAAGTGATCTGTGATCCATGGTTCGAACTCCCGAAGTCGATTGCTGCCGTTGATTCACCGCCGGGCGGGGTTGACACTCGCGAGATAGGTCGCGACCGCCACCCGATCGTCCGTCGACATCGCCTGCGCGACGCGCTGCATCGTGCCGGTCGCCTCGCTGCGCGAACCCGTCGCGAACGCGTCGAGCTGCGCGAGCAGGTAGTCGTAGCCTTGCCCGGCCAGACGCGGGAATTGCGCCTGCCCCGTCAGCCGTGCGCCGTGGCAAGCCGCGCATGCACCGCCCGTCACCAGTTGCTCGCCTTTCGTGCGCAGTCGTGCATCCGGCTTGAAATAGTGGTTGTCCAGCGGCGCCTGCTTCGCGTAGTAACCGGCCAGACGGGTGATCTCGGCTTCGCTCATCGTCATCGCGAGCGGGCCCATCGTCGGGTTCGTGCGCTGCCCGCCCGCAAACGCGCGAAGCTGCGCGGCCACGTATTGCGCCGGCTGGCCGGCAAGGCTCGGATACGCCTGGTTGAGCGACGTGCCCTTCACGCCGTGGCAGCTCATGCACGCGTCGGTCACGCGCGGCCACGGGCCGCCGTCAGCGTCATCGGCTTGCGCGGTCGTATCGATATGGTTCTGCAGGCGATAGAAGCCGAGCAACGTCGGCCCGTAGAGCGCCAGCAACGTGCCGATCACCAGGAGCGCCGCGACGAGCAGCATACGTTTTTTCATATTCGCTCTCCTAAGCACGACGCAGCGCATTGAGCGCCTGAAGCGCGCTTTGGTGACCGGCGCGCACGGCGCCGTCCATGTAGCCGGCCCAGATGTTCGCGGTCTCGGTGCCCGACCAGATCAGGTTGCCGCACGGCGCGCGCAGCGCGTCGCCGTGCGCGCTCCAGAAGCCGGGCGGGATCGCCGACACGCACGTGAGCGTCCACGGGTCGGCGAACCCCCAGTCGCGATCGTGGTACGACACCGGCGCACGCGCTTCGTCGCCCCACGCCTGCGCATAGAGATCCATGTGCATCTGCTTCGCGGCCTGCGGATCCGACGGCACCAGCGCATTTCGGACGAATGCATTGATCACGCCGATCTCGCCGCCCGGCGGCGAATTGTCGTAAGCCCAGAACACCGGCCCGTCGGTCTGGAAGATGTGGCCGTTCAAGCCCTTGTCGCGCCAGAACGGGCGGCGATAGACCATCGCCGTCTTGCGCGCCGGCGAATGGGCCGGCCATGCGCGTTGCAGCGCGTGGCGCTTGTCAGGCAGCGGCGGATCGAACTGCACCTGGTGGCACAGCGCCGGGTGAAGCGCCATCACGACCTTTTTCGCGCGCACCGTGCCGCGATCGGTCTGCAACGTGACGACGTCGCGATCCCAGCCGACGATCCGCCGCACCGGCGACGACAGCCGCACCTTGTCGCCCAGTTGCTGCGCCATCCGGATGCTCAGGAGCTGTGAGCCGCCGACGAAGCGGGTTTCCTGCGCGCTGTGCTTGATCGAGTCGAGTTGCGCGTAATCGCAATCGGCGGAGTTGATCATCGACAGGAAGTGCAGCAGCCCCATCTTCGCCGGCGCGATGCCGCCCGACAGCGAGATCGACGCGTTCCAGCCCATCCGGTCTTCCGCCTTGATGCCCTGCGTCGCGAGCCAGTCGCCGACCGACAGCCGGTCGAGTTCGCCGGCCTTCGGCGACGTCCACGGCGCACCCGACGGCACGTCGCGCGACAACTTGCTCAATTTCGCCGCGACGGCCTCGTCGGTGCCGAACGTGCCCGCCAGGTCGATCTCGGCGCGCCCGTCGCCGCCGAGGATCACCGTCTTGCCCGCGTAGTAGCTCGGAAACGTGCCGACTTCCAGCTCGCGGGCAAGATCGGCGACCGCTGTCTGGCCCGGGCCGATCCACTGGCCACCCACTTCGGTCACGTAGCCGCCGCCCACGTCGTAGTTCAGCGTGCGACCGCCCACGCGGTCGCGCGCCTCGAGCACGACGAAGGATTCGCAGCCGGCGTAGCGCAGGTCGCGCGCGGCCGTCAGGCCCGCCAGCCCGGCGCCGACGATCGCGACATCGAGCACGTCGCCGTCGTTCCCGGCGGCAGGCGCCGCGTCGGCCTTCGCCCGCGCGGTGCCGAGTGCAAGACCGCCCGCCGCGACCGACGCACCCGCGGCCTTGAGCCACTGCCTGCGCTTCAGGTCGGCCGACCCGCTGATGAATGACTTCCTGGACATGATCTGTGAATGACGCCTGCAATGGGCGTGAACGGCGGCCACCCCGGGCGGCATGCGGCCATCGTTCGCGCGGAATCTGAAGACGGGATGCGATCCCGGTCCGCTTCACCTGCCGCCGGCCCGCCCGCTCCTGACTGGGCACGCGGATCCGGTTCGCATTCCTGCCTGTACACGCGCCGTATTGCCTTGTACCGATAAGGATTTTCCGGCGCCCTGAATTAGTACATGCTGCAAAAGATAGGTCATGATACATAAAACAGGATCGAAAAAAAAAGACAGGGTATTCCCCTGTCGGGCTGCGCATTGCCACGCTGCTGAAAGGTCGCGGAAAGACCGCGTACTCGATGGCGATCGGCACGGCTCCGCCCGTCTCCGTTCGGTTGCGCGGCCCGTGCGGTAGTATGGCGACCTGATGGAACCCGATGGATCTGAACGAGTGGCCATGCCCGACTTTTCTTCATCTCCCGGCGCCGGCCAGGGCGCGCAAGCGCTCGTCCTCATCGCCGAGGACGAACCCGAGATCGCCGAGATCCTGATCGCCTACTTCGCGCGCAACGGCCTGCGCACCGTGCACGCCGCCGACGGCCGCCGCGCGCTCGAACTCCACCTGTCGCTGAAACCCGACCTCGTGCTGCTCGACGTGCAGATGCCGCACGTCGACGGCTGGAAGGTGCTCGCCGAAATCCGTCATCGCGGCGACACGCCGGTCATCATGCTGACGGCGCTCGACCAGGACATCGACAAGCTGACCGGGCTGCGCATCGGCGCCGACGACTACGTGGTCAAGCCGTTCAACCCGGCCGAAGTCGTCGCGCGCGCACAGGCCGTGCTGCGCCGGTCGATGGCCGGCTCGCGTCAGGAAGAACAGCGCGTGCTGCGCGCCGCGCCGTTCGAGATCGATCTCGAGCACCACGAAGCGGCGGTCGAAGTCGACGGCACGCGCCACACGCTCGTGCTGACGCTCACCGAATTCAAGCTGCTCGCGCAACTCGCGCGTGCGCCTCGCCGCGTGTTCAGCCGCGCCGAGCTGATGGCCACCTGCCTGCCGGAAGGCGATGCGCTGGAGCGCACCGTGGACAGCCACGTCAGCAAGCTGCGCAAGAAGCTCGACGATCTCGGCGTCGCCGGCGTACCGGCGAGCGTGCGCGGCGTCGGCTACAAATTGTGGAGCGGCGATTGAAACTCGACGGCCTGAGCCGCCAGATCGCGCTGACGATGGGCGCGATCGCTTTCGGCATCACGGTGCTGATCGTCGTGACGGCCTACGCGTTCTATTACCTGCTGTACCAGTACTCGCCGCAGTCGTTCCAGCCGGAAAGCTGGCTTCCGAGCGGGCCGGAATGGGTGTGGATCACCTCGACCACGCTGGTCGGCCTGTTGATCGCGGTCGTCGTCGCGATCAACCTGTCGCGCCGCATCCTCGTGCCGCTCAATTCGGTGACGGACAGCATCCGCCGCGTCGCGCGCGGCGATCTGGGCGCGCGGGCCGTCGCCGGTGACCGTTCGTTGAAGGAAGCGGCGCTGCTCGCCGACAACTTCAATGCGCTCGCGAGCGAACTGCAGCGCGTGACCGACGAGCAGACGTTCTGGAACGCGGCGATCGCGCATGAACTGCGCACGCCCGTGACCGTGCTGCGCGGACGGCTGCAGGGGCTCGCCGAAGGCGTGTTCACGCCGAGCGAAGCGCTGTTCCGCAGCCTGCTCGCGCAGGTCGAAGGGTTGACGCGGCTGATCGAGGATCTGCGCGTGGTCAGCCTCGCCGACAGCGGCCACCTGAGCATCGAGATCCGCGACACCGACCTCGCCGCCGAGGTGCGCGCCGTGGTCGACGTGTTCGCGCACGCGCTGCAGGCCGCCGGCCAGCATCCGGAACTCGATCTCGACCCGCGCCGCATGCGCTGCGACCCGGTCCGCATCCGCCAGGCATTGCTGGCATTGCTGGAAAACGCCCGCCGCCACGCGGTGCCCGGCGCGATCCGGATCCAGACGCGCATCGAGAACGGCATGTGCCGGCTGCGCGTCGAGGACGACGGCCCCGGCATCGCGGCCGATTTCGCGCCGCACGTGTTCCAGGCGTTCCGGCGCGTCGACGAGTCGCAACCCGGCGGCACGGGCCTCGGGCTCGCCGTCGTCGCGGCGATCGCGCATGCGCACCGCGGCGAAGCGCTGTGCGTGCCAACCGGCGCGGGCGGCACGCGGTTCGAGGTGCAGTGGCCCGACGACCTCGTGCCGGCGCCCGACGGCGAACGGTTCCCGGCGTAACGCGCGCCCTTACACCTTTACACCTTCACGCGCGCGGTTCGCGCCCGACCTGTTCGAGCGGCGGGCCGAACCCGAGCATCGCGTACTCCGTCACGGACACCGTCCCTTTCCCTGCCGCGCCCTGCACGACCACCGCGCGCACGGCGCCGGCCCGGTCGAATTTCAGTTTCACGCCGACCGTCGCGTTACGCAGCGCCTCCAGCTCCTCGATCCGCGCGATCGCCAGCTTGCGCACCGCACCGGACACGTACACGGGCAGGAACACCAGCGCGATGAAGATCGACACCGCATCCTTCGACACGCTGTCCAGCACCGGCTGGCCCGACATCACGAGCGACAGCGACGTCGCGGCGACGAAGATCGCGAGCACGGTCGCGCCGACGCCGAGCGACGCGAGCCGCTCGGCCGCCTTCTTCATGCGGGCCTTCACGAGCGCGCGGGCGGGGGCCGCCGTCATCAGCCATTCGCGCTGCGCGCCGTAGAACCCGGCGAAGCCGAGGAACAGCGTCGCGACCGCGCTGACCGCGATGCTGGTGTAAAGCGCGTCGACCATCATGCAGACGAATTCGAGCGCGAACACGATCGCGAGCGGGCACAGCAGCAGGCGGAACGAATAGCCGTCGCGGCCGTGCCCGCGGATCCACCATCTCACCGGCGCGAGCTGCCAGAAGCGGCTCTCCGGGCGGAGTGAAAGTTCGTCGTTGTCGGTCAATTCGTCATCCGTGGTGTTCCGTTGCGTCTGTCGGTCCGGCGCGGCTGAAACAGGAATGAATGCCGCAGGTTATCAATTGATCCAAAAGATTCATTAGACACTGTCTCGGCCGCCGCGCGATGCTGGTCTCGCCCGTGAACGCCGCGTCATTGCAACGCCGCGCACGAAAATGGAGTGAGACACATGCCCAACGACCATCGTCAACGGCGCCACACGCTGTGGCTGCTGTGCGCGCTTTCGTTCATCCTCTACGTCGACCGCGTCAACCTCGCGACCGCGGCCGGCGCGATCAAGGCCGAGCTCGGCCTGTCGAATACCGAACTCGGCGTCGCATTCTCCGCGTTCGCATATTCGTACGCAATCTGCCAGATCGGCGGCGGCTGGATCGCCGACCGGTTCGGCGCCCGCATCACGCTGATCGGCTGCGGGCTGATCTGGGTCGTCTCCACCTTCACGACGGGGCTCGTGCACAGCCTCGGGCTGTTGTTCGCCGCGCGCCTGCTGCTCGGCATCGGCGAAGGCGCGACGCTGCCGGCACAGGCCCGCGCGATCACGCACTGGTTCCCGCGCGAGCGGCGCGGCGTCGTGCAGGGCTTCACGCATTCGTTCTCGCGGCTCGGCAACGCGGTCACGCCGCCCATCGTCGCCGCGCTGATGACCTGGCTGTCGTGGCGCGCAGCGTTCTTCGTGATCGGCGCAGTCACGCTCGTCTGGCTCGCGTGGTGGATCGTCGGTTTCCGCGAGCATCCGCTCGGCGACGACGGCCGCACGCGCGCCGCGCGCCCTGCCGCACCGTCCGGCCCGACGCCGTGGGGGCCGCTGTTCCGCCGGATGGCGCCCACCATCTTCGTCTACTTCTGCTACGGCTGGACCGCGTGGCTGTTCTTCACATGGCTGCCGACGTTCTTCCTGAACGGCCAGGGGCTGAACCTGAAATCGACCGCGCTGTTCGCGTCCGGCGTGTTCTTCGCGGGTGTGGTCGGCGACACGCTCGGCGGCTGGCTCTGCGACCGCATCTACCGGAAGACCGGCAACCTCGCGCTGTCGCGCCAGAGCGTGATCGTCACGAGCTTCGTCGGCGCGCTCGTCTGCCTGCTGCCGCTGGCGGTCGTCCACTCGACGGCCGGCGTCGCGCTGTGCCTGTCCGGGTCGTTCCTGTGCCTCGAACTGACGATCGGGCCGATCTGGGCCGTGCCGAGCGACATCGCGCCGACCCATGCCGGTATCGCGAGCGGGATGATGAACGCCGGTTCCGCGATCTCGGGGATTCTGTCGCCGATCCTGTTCGGCTACCTTGTCGACCGCACTGGCAGCTGGACGGTGCCGTTCATCGGCTCGGTCGCGATGCTGCTGATCGGGATCGTCGCCGCGCTGCGGATCCGCCCGGACCGCACGCTGTCCGAAACGATGCCGACGCTCGCCGACGCGCCGGCCGCGCCGTCGGCGCGCTAAAGCGGTTCGCTTCGGGTTCGCCTGCCTCGGCCGCCTCGCCGGCATCGCCATCACGCTTCACCGCGTTCCGCGCTGGGGGTGGCTTGGCTGGCTCGGCTGGTTCGGCTGGTTCGGCTGGTTCGGCTGGTTCGGCTGGTTCGGCTTGATGGGCTTGATGGGCTTGACGGGCCTGCTCGGCCAGCGCGGTTGACGCGGCTGGCTCGGCCGTCTCGGCTGGCAAACCGCGCCGTTACGCACCGCCGTCCTCCCCAGCCCCGTCCCGGTGAAACAGCGCGAGAAACTGCTGCGCGGGGATGCTCAACGGGCGGTCACGCCGCACGACGCTGCCGTATGACGGCAGCTTCTGATCGAGCACGTAGTCGATGATCGCGACGAGCCCGTGCTCCGCGTTGCGCTGCGCGACCGTCAGCGGAATCACGCCGAGCATCGACGAACGGTCGACGAGGTTCATGGTCGTCAGGATCGACCCCGTTTCGACGAGCCCGCGTGGCATCGGCTGGTGACGCGCGCGGAATTCGCGCTCGACGACCTCGCGCGCCGGGCTGCCGGCCGGCTGCAGGATCCACGCGTAGTCGAGCAGCGCATCGAATTCGACCGGCCCCGCGCCCGCGAGCGGATGCGCGCGGCCCGCAATGATCGCGAGCGCCTCGTCGTCGACCACGCGGAAGTCGCAATCCGTGCCGACATTGCGCCCGATCACCACTTCGAGCACGCCTTCGCGAAGCTGCGGCATCAGCCGGTCGCTCGTGTCCACGGCGATGTCGATCGCGAGCAACGGGTAACGCGCCTTCAACTGCACCAGCGCCTCGGTCAGCCGTCCCGGCGACGCGGCCATGATGCTGCCGATCCCGAGCCGCCCGGCACTGCCGAGCTGCAGTTCGCCGAGCTCGCGGTTCAACGCCTCCATGCTGCCGCGGATCCCGCGGAAATAGCCGAGCACGCGCTCGCCGGCCGGGTTCAGCACGAGCCCGCGCCCGACACGATCGAACAGCTGCTGGCCGAGCGCGCTCTCCAGTTCGGCCAGCATCTTCGTCGCGGCCGGCTGCGTGAGGCCCATCTGCTCGGCTGCCGCGCGCAGCGTCGAGCATTCGTCCACGGCCAGCAGCAGCGCGATCTGGCGCATGCGCAGCCGGTTCAGCAACTGCGGGGTCGAGTCTCGTCGGTCGATCGAGCCCATTTTTGATTACTCCAGGTTATCGATTCATCAAGAGTTTTCAATTTACCGACTCGTTCCGTCTACCTAGCATGAACCCCATACACGAACGGCCACGCGCCGCCACCGGAGACACCGCATGAACACCCCCTCGACCGCCGCCCCCCTGCCCGTCGTCGCGCTGACGCTCGGCGACCCCGCCGGCATCGGCGGCGAACTGATCGCGAAACTGCTCGCCCGCCCCGATGCGACCGCCCGCGCGAATCTCGTGCTGATCAGCGATCGCTGGCTGTGGGATGCCGGCCAGCGCGTCGCGGGCGTCTCCGTCGACGTCGAGCCCGTCGCGTCGCTCGCCGCCGTGCGCGGCCGGCCGTCGACCGCGCGCGCCGCGTTCGTCGCCGTCGACACGATCGATCCCGCGCAGGTCACGGTCGGCCAGCCCGGCGCGGCCGGCGGCCGCTCGACGCTCGCCGTGCTCGACCGGTGCCTCGACGCGTCGCTGGCCGGCGACATCGACGCGATCTGCTTCGCGCCGCTGAACAAGTACGCGATGAAGCTCGGCGGGCTGCGCCACGACGACGAGCTGCACCACTTCGCCGAAGCGCTCGGCGTGACCGGCTACTTCTGCGAATTCAACACGCTCGGCGAACTGTGGACGGCGCGCATCTCGTCGCATATCCCGCTGAAGAACGCGGCCGCCTGCCTGAGCATCGAGCGGATCGAACAGGCATCCGAACTGATCTACCGGTCGCTGCTCGCAAACGGCGTCGCGGCGCCGAAGGTGGCAATCGCCGCGTTCAACCCGCACGGCGGCGACGGCGGCAGCTGCGGCCGCGAGGAAGTCGACATCATCGAGCCGGCGGTGCGCAAGCTGCAGGCGCGCGACTGGCCGACCGACGCACCGTTCCACGGCCCGTTCCCCGCCGACACGATCTTCCTGAAGGCACAGGCCGGCGACTACCAGGCGATCGTCACGATGTACCACGACCAGGGACAAATCGCGATCAAGCTGCTCGGCTTCTCGCGTGGCGTGACCGTGCAGGGCGGGTTGCCCGTGCCGATCACGACGCCCGCGCACGGCACCGCGTACGACATCGCGGGCCGCGGCACGGCCGACGTCGGCGCGACCTGGCAGGCGCTGCAGATCGCCTGCCGGATGGGCGCCGCGCGCCGCACTCCCGCCGTTTCGGCGTGACGGCCAGCCCGGCCGCCCGCCTTTCACACCCGACAACACCGACTCTCGGAGACACCTCATGAAAATCCGGTCCGTACGCGCTCGCGTATTCCAGTGGAAAGGAAAGACCGTCCCGCCGCAGGGCAACTTCTGTTCGAACGCGATGGACCTGCTGTACGCGCCGCAGGAAACGATGAGCACGTTCCGCTTCCATGCGTGGACGGTGGTCGAGGTCGAGACCGACGACGGCATCGTCGGCCTCGGCAACGTCGCGCTCGCACCGCACGTCGCGAAGGTCATCATCGACCAGTACCTCGCGCCGCTCGTGATCGGCCAGGACCCGTGGGACTACGAATACCTGAACCAGCGGATGTATCGCGCGACCCACGCGTGGGGCCGCAAGGGCATCGGCATGGCGGCGATCTCGGCGGTCGACATCGCGATCTGGGACATCCTCGGCAAGAGCGTCGGCAAGCCGGTGTTCAAGTTGCTCGGCGGCCGCACCAAGGAAAAGATCCCCTGCTACTACTCGAAGCTCTACCGCACCGACCTGAAGGCGATGCAGGACGAGGCGCAGCAGTACCTGAAGGAAGGCTTCCGCGCGTTCAAGATGCGCTTCGGCTACGGGCCCGCGCACGGGCAGCAGGGCGTGGTCGAGAACCTGAGGTCGGTCGCGGCGATCCGCGAGGTGATCGGCTACGACAACGACCTGATGCTCGAGTGCTACATGGGCTGGAACCTCGAATACGCGAAGCGGATCCTGCCGAAGCTCGAGAAATACCAGCCGCGCTGGCTCGAAGAACCGGTGATCGCCGACGACATCGACGGCTACGCGGAGCTGAACCAGCTGACGCGTATCCCGATCTCCGGCGGCGAGCACGAATTCTCGCTGTACGGCTTCAAGCAGCTGCTCGACCGCAAGGCCGTATCGGTCGTCCAGTACGACACGAACCGCGTCGGCGGGATCACGATGGCGCACAAGATCAACGCGCTGTGCGAGGCCTACAGCGTGCCGGTGATTCCGCATGCGGGCCAGATGCACAACTATCACCTGACGATGAGCACGCTCGCGTCGCCGATGAGCGAGTACTTCCCGATGTTCGATGTCGAGGTCGGCAACGAGCTGTTCTACTACATCTTCGACGGCGAGCCGGTGGCCGAGAACGGCTTCCTGCAGCTGCGCGACGATGTGCCGGGCCTCGGGCTCACGCTGAAGACCGAATTCCTCGACCAGTTCGACATCGTCGAGTGAGGCCCGCCATGAACGCACGCTACCAGGGCGTTTTTCCCGTCGTCCCGACGATCTTCGACGCGTACGGCGCGCTCGATCTCGACGGCCAGCGCCGTTGCATCGAGTTCATGATCGATGCCGGTTCGCACGGCCTCTGCATCCACGCGAACTACTCCGAGCAGTTCGCGCTCGGCGACGACGAACGCGACCTGATCACGCGCACCACGCTCGAGCACGTCGCGGGCCGCGTGCCGGTAATCGTCACGACGTCGCACTTCAGCGCGCGGATCTGCGCGGCACGCAACCGGCACGCGCAGGCGCTCGGCGCGGCGATGGTGATGGTGATGCCGCCGTACCACGGCGCGACGTTCCGCGTGCCCGAAGCGCAGGTGCGCGCGTTCTTCCGCGAAGTCGCCGACGGCCTCGACATTCCGCTGATGATCCAGGATGCGCCGGCGAGCGGCGTCGCGCTGCCGGCGTCGCTGCTCGCGACGCTCGCGCGGGAGATCGACGCCGTGTCGTACTTCAAGATCGAGACGGCCGGCGCCGCGTCGAAGCTGCGCGAGCTGATCGCGCTCGGCGGCGAGGCGATCGAAGGGCCGTGGGACGGCGAGGAAGGCATCACGCTGCTCGCCGATCTCGATGCCGGTGCAACGGGCGCGATGACGGGCGGTGGCTATCCGGACGGAATTCGCCGGATCACCGACGCGTATTTCGCCGGCCGCCGCGACGAAGCCTGCGAGCAATACGCGCGCTGGCTGCCGCTGATCAACTACGAGAACCGCCAGTCGGGCTTCCTGACCGCGAAAGCGCTGATGAAGGCTGGCGGCGTGATCGCGTGCGACCAGCCGCGCGCGCCGTGGCCGGAACTGCATCCGCAGGTGCGCGCGGGCCTGCTCGATGCGGCGCGGCGGCTCGACCCGCTCGTGCTGCGCTGGGGGCGCTAGACATCGCTTCACACGTGCAACGCCGCGGGGCGTTGCGCATCGGCGGCCGGTCGACACCGGCGCGTCACGGCGTGACAGCGGTTCATCAGAAGACCGCCGCCGCCCATCACCAAGATCGGAGACATCATGACCCTGTTGACCCCGGCCACCCCGGCATACGAAGCCGGCGAAGCCATTCCGCGCCGCCGCTGGCTGCGCGTGATTCCGCCGCTGCTGCTCGCCTGCATCATTTCCTATATGGACCGCGTGAACATCGCGTTCGCGATGCCCGGCGGGATGAGCGCCGATCTCGGCATGGACGCAACGATGGCCGGGCTTGCCGGCGGCATCTTCTTCTTCGGCTACCTGTTCCTGCAGATTCCCGGCGGCCGGCGCGCGGCGCTCGGCAGCGGCAAGACCTTCATCGCGTGGTCGCTCGTGAGCTGGGCCGTGCTGTCGGTGCTGACCGGGCTCGTCACGCACACCTGGCAGTTGCTGGCGCTGCGCTTTCTGCTCGGCGTGGCCGAAGGCGGGATGCTGCCCGTCGTGCTGACGATGGTCAGCCACTGGTTTCCCGATCGCGAGCGCGGCCGCGCGAACGCGATGGTCATCATGTTCGTGCCGCTCGCGGGCATGATCACCGCGCCGCTGTCCGGCTTCATCCTCGCCGCATACGACTGGCATCACTTGTTCTTCAGCGCGGGCGCGCTGTCGCTGCTGTGCCTGGTCGCGTGGATGATGTTCGCCGACGACGGCCCGGAGACCGCGCGCTGGGTGTCGCCGCGCGAGAAGGCGTACATCCTCGACGCGCTGCGCGACGAGCAGGAACGCAAGCGCGCGGCGGGCACGCCGGCGGCCGCGTCGTTCGGCGAGCTGCTGCGCAACCCGACGATCTGGCTGCTCATCGCGATCAACTTCTGCTATCAGGTCG
Organism: Burkholderia sp. BCC1972; assembly: GCF_905339605.1. Classification (NCBI taxonomy): domain Bacteria; kingdom Pseudomonadati; phylum Pseudomonadota; class Betaproteobacteria; order Burkholderiales; family Burkholderiaceae; genus Burkholderia; species Burkholderia sp. BCC1972. The sequence continues at coordinate 145,367 of NZ_CAJPGH010000009.1, forward strand.
GCATCTACGGCTATACGATGTGGTTACCGACACTGCTGAAAAACCTCACGCACAGCGGGATGGGCAAGATCGGCCTGCTCGCGATGCTGCCGTATGTCGCGATGGTGATCGGGATGTTCGTCACGTCGTATTTGTCTGACCGGACCGGCAAGCGCCGCCTCTTCGTGCTGCTGCCGCTCGTCGGTTTCGCCGCGTGCCTCGCGCTGTCGGTGCTAACGCATGCGTCGATGGCCGTGTCGTTCACGTTCCTGATCGGCTGCGGCTTCTTCCTGCAGGCGGCTGCCGGCGTGTTCTGGGCGATTCCGCCGAAGCTCTGCAGCGTCGAGACGGCCGGCAGCGCGCGCGGCCTGATCAACGCGCTCGGCAATCTCGGCGGCTTCTGCGGCCCGTATGCGGTTGGCGTGCTGACCCAGCACGTGAGCGCGGCTGCCGGCGTCTACAGCCTCGCGGTCACGCTCGAGGTGGCCGGCGTGCTCGCGATGACGCTGCCGAGGCGCTGCGAGGACTGACGCCGAAGACACGGGACAACGAACGACATTACGGATACTCACCATGAACGACATCCTGTTGCTGGTGCAGAAATGCGCCCATACCTTCAGCTTCTACGACCTGGACACGAAAGCGCCGCTCAAGCACATCGTGCTGCCGAACTTCCCGCACGAATTCACCGTCGACGTGAACGAACGCCATGCGTACGTCGGCATCTTCGGGATCGAGACCGCATGGACGCGCGGCCATGAAGGCGATCACCGGATCGCCGAGATCGACCTCGTCGAACGCACGCATACGCGCATGCTCGACCTGTGGCCGTACTACCGGCCGCACGGGATGGCGAGCGACCGCGACGGCCGGTTGTACGCGATGAGCGAGGCGCACGACATGCTGCTCGTCTTCGACGAGCCGACCCTGCAGCCGGTGCCGAACATGGCCGTGCCGTCCGGCGGCGTGAAGACGCACCTCGTGACGCTCACGCGCGATGCGAGCCGCGCCTACGGCGTGCACCTGCTGTCGAACACGGTCACGCAGTTCCATCCGCGCGACGCGACGGTCGCGCCGCGCGCGGTAATGCCGGGGCCGCGCCCCGAAGGCAATGCGCTGTCGAGCGACGAGCGCACGCTGTTCGTCGCGAATCGCGGCGACGACACGCTGGTCGAGATCGACACGGAAACGATGACCTGCGGCCGCCGCGTGAAGACGCGCAGCGATCCGAACCGCATCTACCGGACGAGCGCGCCGGACGGCCGCGACCTGCTGCTGCTGACCAATTCGGGCGAGCGGTCGATCTCGGTGTTCGATGCGAGGCAGCTCGAGGAGATCGAGCGCATCGCGCTGCCGGCGAACCCGACCGCGCTGTCGTTCCATCCGGCGCGGCGCGTCGCGTACGTGTCGTTCCAGGACGACTACGTGCGCGAACTCGATCTCGATACGTGGCGCTTCGTCGGCGCGCTCGCGACGCTGCGCGAGCCCGATGCGTCGTACGTGCTCGCCGGCACACGCTGACATGCGCGACGACATACCGCCCGACGACCTCGGCGGCCTGCCCGATGCGCTCGTCGACGCGCATCACCACCTGTGGCAGCTCGATGCGGGCGCGCACTACCCGTGGCTGCAGGCGCAATACGATCCGGCGCGCTTCATGTTCGGCGACTACGCGGCGCTGTGCCGCAACTTCGGCGTCGACGATTTCCGGCACGCGGCGCAACACGCGCCGATCGTCGCCAGCGTGCACGTCGAGGCCGAACGCGCGCGCGACGAGGCGCTCGCGGAAACGCGCTGGCTGCATGAGGTCGCGGCCACGCACGCGCTGCCGTCGGCCGTCGTCGCGTGGGTCGATCTGCTGGCAGGCGATGCGGACGAACGGCTCGCCGAACAGGCCGCGTGGCCGCGCGTGCGCGGCGTGCGGTTCAAGCCGCGCACCGCGGCCGCGCCGGATGCGTCGATCGACGGGCCGGGCGCGCTGCATGATCCGCGCTGGCCGGCCGCGCTCGAACGCCTCGCCGCGCACGGCCTGAGCTGGGATCTGCGCGTGCCGTTCTGGCATCTCGGCGACGCGGCCGCGATGCTCGCCGATGCGCCCGGCGTCGACGTCGTGCTCGAACACGCGGGGCTGCCGTGGGACCGCTCGGCAGCCGGGCTCGCGCGCTGGCGCAGCGGCATGGAAGCGCTCGCCGCGTTGCCGCGCGTCGCCGTGAAAATCTCCGAACTCGGCCTGCGCGACGTGGCGTGGAACGACGCCGACAACGCGCGGATCATCCGCGACACGGTCGCGATCTTCGGCTGGCAGCGCTGCCTGTTCGCGAGCAATTTCCCGGTGGCCGGCCTGCGCGTGACCTATCCCGTTCTGCTGCGCACGTTCGCCCGCGCGATCGCGCATCTCGACGACACCGCGCGCCGTGCGATCTGGCATGACAACGCGCTGCGCGTGTACCGGATCGCGCTCGACGCGCCGCCCTGTTCGGCGCGCGGCTGACGCCGCCTTCCCGTTGTCCTCCCCTGCCGGCCGGGCGTCGCATTTCGCATCGCCCGGCCCGACCCGACCCACCACATTTTGTGCATCGCACGACTCAACCTGAGCAAAAAGTATCGGTTCGCGAAACCTTTTGATGTGGTGATCGCGTCGCCCGAGTCACACCATTGTTCCTGCCGTCATCGACGGCATTCGAACAAGCAGAATCAAGGAGACACGGGTGAACAAGATGCGAATCGTCGCAGCCGGCCTGCTGCTCGGCGCCTGTCTGCCGGGCGTCGCGGCCGCGCAAGCCTGCAAGGTGCCGACCCTCCGCGTGCTCGCGCAGAAGAGCCTCGGCCTGTCGGTGATGGAGAAGTCGCTGGCCGACTACGAGAAGAAGAGCGGCACCAAGGTCGAGATCAGTTATTTCGGCGAGAACGACCGCCGCGCGAAATCGCGGCTCGACGCGTCGACCGGCGCGGGTTCCTACCAGATCTACTACGTCGACGAGGCGAACGTCGCCGAATTCGCGTCGGCCAACTGGATCGTGCCGCTCCTCAAGTACTACCCGAAGGAATACGACTACGACGACTTCCTGCCCGGCCGCCGCGCGGTCGCGAGCTACAACGGCGTCGCGTACTTCGCGCCGCTGATCGGCGGCGGCGACTTCCTGTTCTACCGCCGCGACCTGCTCGACGCCGCGCACATCCCGGTGCCGAAGACGCTCGACGAGCTCGTCGCCGCGATCAGGAAGCTCAACGCGCCGCCGAAGCTGTACGGCTGGGTCGCGCGCGGCCAGCGCGGCTCGGGGATGAACGTGTGGCGCTGGTCGCCGTTCATGCTCGGCATGGGCGGCACGTGGACCGACAAGGGCGGCCAGCCCGCGTTCAACTCGCCGGCCGCCGTGAAGGCCACGCAGCTCTACAGCGACCTGTTCAAGTACGCGCCGCCGGGCTCGGCGACCTACGACTGGAGCAACGCGCTCGAAGCGTTCCGCTCGGGCAAGGTCGCGTTCATGATCGAATCGACGCCGTTCGCGGACTGGATGGAGGATGCGAGCAAGTCGAGCGTGGCCGGCAAGGTCGGCTACACGCGCCCGCCGGCACCCCTGCCGTCGGCCGCATACGGCCACGGCTTCGCGATCTCGGCGGTCGGCGCGAAGGACGACTGCACGCGAATGGCCGCCGGCCGCTTCATCGCATGGGCGACCAGCAAGGACCAGGAACAGGCGCGGCTGCGCAACGGCGTGTTCAGCGACTACAACCGCTCGAGCACGATCGGCAGCCCGTACTTCAAGCAGCACGTCGCGCCGCAGATCCAGGCCGGGCTGAACGACACCAACCCCGTCACACAGGTGACGATCTGGCGCACGCCGCAGTGGCCGGACATCGGCGACAACCTCGGCATCGCGCTCGAACAGGTGTTCACCGGCACGCAGACGGACCCGCGCGGCACGCTCGACGACGCCACCCAGTACGCGAAGGACGCGCTCGAACATGGCGCTCGCAAATGACGGCGCCGGCGGACGCGCGCTCGGCGTCCGCCCGGCCCCTTCCCCGCCCTCGGCCCGGCGCAGCAGCGCGCGCCGCGACCGCACGAGCCTGCCGTGGGTATTCCTCGCGCCGACGCTCGCGCTGCTCGCGGTCCTGAGCCTCGTTCCAACCGTCGCCGCGATCAACCTCGCGCTGCGCAACCGCGTGCTGCGCTATCCGGACAGCGAATACGTCGGCCTGCGCAACTTCATCCGGCTCGCGTCGGACCGGCGCTTCCTGAACGCGATCGAGGTGTCGGTGCTGTGGGAAGTCGTCACGGTCGCGGGCGCGGTGCTGGTCGGCATCGCGCTCGCGGTGTTCCTGTTCGAGCGCGTGCACGGCCGCTGGCGCCGCTTCGCGTCGCTGGTACTGATCATGCCGGTGCTGCTGCCGCGCGTGTCGGCCGCGTTCATCTGGAAGTTCATGTACGCGCCGCTCACCGGGATCCTGAGCTGGCTGCTCGGCGCGCTCGGCGTCGAGCACACCGCGTTCCTCGCCGATCCGCATCTCGCGCTGTATGCGGTCGCGCTCGTCGACGTGTGGCAATGGGGGCTGTTCTTCGCGGTGGTGATCCTGAAGCTGCTGGAGACGCTGCCGCCCGAGCCGCTCGAAGCCGCGCGGCTCGACTATGCGACGACGTGGCAGGTGCACGCGTACATCGCGCTGCCGATGCTGAAGGCGCCGCTCGTGAGCCTCGTGTTCATCAAGATGGTCGAGTCGCTGCGTTCGTTCGACCTGATCTACGTGATGACCAAGGGCGGGCCCGGCATCGCGACCGAGACGCTCGATCTCTACGCGTACCAGCAGGGCATCGGCCTGGCCGGCAAGGTGTCCTATGCGTCCGGCATGGCCGTGCTGATGATGGTCGCGACCACGCTCGTCTTCACGCTCATCTGGAAGAGGGTCAACAAATGGGACGACTGATGGCCCGCCGCGGCCCCGCCGCCGTTTCCACCGTCGCGATCGCCGGCGCGATCCTGCTCGTCGCCGCGTTCCCGCTGTTCTGGGCCGTGCTCAATTCGCTCAAGCACCTGCTCGACATCGTCACGCCGACGCCGCGCTTCATCTTCACGCCGACGCTCGCGAACTACGAGCAGGTGCTGTCGAGCCCGGAAGTGCTGATCGGGCTCGGCAACAGCATCGCGATCGTCGGCGCGGCCGTGCTGATCGGCGCCGTGCTCGGCGTGCCGGCCGCGTATGCGATCGCGCGCTACCCGGTGCGCGGCAAGCGCGACATCCAGTTCTTCCTGCTGTCGCTGCGCTTCCTGCCGCCGGTCGCGGTCGCGCTGCCGCTGATCGCGATCTGGGTCGATCTCGGGCTGTACGACACCAAGCTGTCGATGATCGTCACGTACCTGCTCGTCACGCTGTCGACCATCACGTGGCTGTCGATTCCCGTGTTCCGCCGCCTGCCGCGCGAGATCGAGGAAGCCGCCGCGCTCGACGGCTACGGCCCGTACGCGGTGTTCTGGCACATCGCGCTGCCGGTGTGCGCGAGCACGCTGCTCGGCGGCATCGTGTTCAGCTTCGTGCTGGTGTGGAACGAACTGATGATCGCGCTCGCGCTGACGTCGTCGCGCAGCGCAACGCTGCCGGTGGTCGCGTCCGCGTTCACGTCGCTCGGCCAGGAAGTGCCGTGGGGCGTGATCAACGCGTCGACGGTGCTGCTCGCGCTGCCGCCGCTCGTCTTCGTCGGCATGCTGAGCCGGCTGCTCAATTCGATGGTCAAGGGAAAATAAGGAGAACACGTTGAAAGCACTCGTCCTCGAACGCACGCGCGAGCTCGCGCTGCGCGACATCGACCTGCCGCAACAGGTCGGCCCCGGCGACGTCCGGATCAAGGTGCATACGGTCGGCGTCTGCGGCAGCGACGTGCATTACTACGTGCACGGCGGCATCGGCCCGTTTCGCGTCGACGCGCCGATGGTGCTCGGCCATGAAGCATCCGGCACCATCGTCGAGACCGGCGCCGGCGTCACGCACCTGCGCGTCGGCGACCGCGTATGCATGGAGCCGGGCGTGCCGCGCCTCGATTCGCCCGCGACGCTGCGCGGGCTCTACAACCTCGACCCCGACGTGCGCTTCTGGGCGACGCCGCCCATCCACGGCTGCCTGACGCCGTTCGTCGTGCATCCGGCCGCGTTCACGTATCGGCTGCCCGACAACGTGTCGTTCGCCGAAGGCGCGATCGTCGAGCCGCTGTCGATCGGCCTGCAGGCCGCGAAGAAGGCGGCGATGAAGCCGGGCGACCTCGCGGTCGTGATCGGCGCCGGCACGATCGGCGCGATGACGGCGCTCGCCGCGCTCGCGGGCGGCGCCGCGCGTGTGATCCTCGCCGACGTCGTGCCCGACAAGCTCGCGCTGTTCGCGGGCAACCCGGCCGTCACGACCGTCGACGTGCGTACGCGGCCGCTGGCCGACGCGGTGGCCGAAGCCTCCGCCGGCTGGGGCGCGGACGTCGTGTTCGAGGCGAGCGGCAGCGCGAACGCGTATGCGGGCCTCGTCGACCTGATGTGCCCGGGCGGCTGCGCGGTACTGATCGGCATGCCCGTCGCGCCGGTGCCGCTCGACGTGGTCGCGCTGCAGGCGAAGGAAGGCCGCATCGAATCGGTGTTCCGCTACGCGAACATCTTCCCGCGCGCGCTTGCGCTGATCGCATCCGGCGCGATCGACGTGAAGCCGTTCATCTCGCGCACGTTCCCGTTTTCCGAAGGCGTGCGCGCGTTCGAGGAAGCGGCGAGCGGCCACCCGCGCGACGTCAAGATTCAGATCGAAATGGATTGAGCCATGGCCCGAATCGTCTGCCACGCTTTATCGAAGCACTACGACGGCGGCCCCGCCGTGCTGCACCCGCTCGACCTCGAGATCGCCGACGGCGAATTCATCGTGCTGCTCGGCCCGTCCGGCTGCGGCAAGTCGACGATGCTGCGGATGATCGCGGGCCTCGAGGCGATCACCGGCGGCGAGCTCGTGATCGGCGACGCGGTCGTCAACGACCTGCCGTCGCGCGAGCGCAATGTCGCGATGGTGTTCCAGAATTACGCGCTGTACCCGCACATGACGGTATACGACAACATCGCGTTCGGCCTGCGGCGGCTGAAGGTGCCGGCCGACGAGATCGACCGCCGCGTGCGCGACGTCGCGCGCATCCTGAGCCTCGATGCGTTGCTCGACCGCCGCCCGCGCGCGATGTCGGGCGGCCAGCAGCAGCGTGCGGCGATCGCGCGCGCGATGATCAAGACGCCGGCCGTGTTCCTGTTCGACGAACCATTGTCGAATCTCGACGCGAAGCTGCGCACGCAGTTGCGCGGCGACATCAAGCGGCTGCACCGGCAGTTGAAGACGACCACGCTGTACGTCACGCACGACCAGCTCGAGGCGATGACGCTCGCCGACCGCGTCGTGCTGATGCGCGGCGGCCACATCGAGCAGATCGGCACGCCCGCCGAGCTGTACGGCCAGCCGCACACGGTATTCGCGGCCGGATTCGTCGGCACGCCGGCGATGAACTTCGCGGCGGGCACGATCGAGCGTGTCGGCGCGACCGTGCTGCTCGACTGCAACGGCGCGCGCTGGCCGCTTGCATCGCCGCGCTTCGCGCGGCTGCAGGACGGCCAGCAGGTGAAGGCCGCGATCCGGCCGAACCACCTGCGGCTCGTCGCCGAAGGCGATCCGCCCCCCGGCACGCTCGCGCTGACGGGCACCGTGGAACTCGTCGAGCTGCTCGGCGCCGAGGCGCTCGTCACGCTGGACTGGCGCGGCCAGCCGTGCGCGGCCCTCGTGCCGGCCCCGATGGCCCCGGCGCCGGGCGCCGTGGTAGCGTTTCGCTTCGACGAAGAAGCCCTGCACCTGTTCGACGCCGGCACCGAGCGCAACGTCGCGCTGCCGGACGCGAACCCGATCGCGCACGCGGTGCCGCCGGCGGCCGCGACGCGCGCCACGCCGCCCGCCGCGACGGGCTGGTCGATGTCCCGTTCGTAGCACGCCGGCACGCCTCGACGGAGCACACGATGAACCCGGATCTCGAGATCGTTCCCACCCACCGCGACGAGTCGTTCCGCGCGTGGGTTCACGACTACCCGCATTCGGTCGCGAAGTGGCACTTTCATCCCGAGTACGAGATTCATCTGATCCAGGCGTCGCGCGGCAAGGTGTTCGTCGGCGACCATATCGGCGATTTCGGCCCCGGCAACCTGATCGTCACGGGGCCGAACCTGCCGCACAACTGGGTCAGCGAGCTCGCCGACGGCGAACGCGTGCCGTCGCGCGACGTCGTGCTGCAGTTCTCGCGCGATGCGATCGAGAAGATGGTCGGCGCGTTCAGCGAGCTGCAGCCGGTGATCGACCTGATCGACGACGCGGCGCGCGGCGTGCAGTTTCCCGATCGCGTGGGCATCGAAGTCGCGCCGCTGATGCTCGAACTCGCGAACGCGCACGGCTGCCGCCGCGTCGAGATCCTGATGTCGCTGTTCGACCGGCTGTCGTCGTGCCGCGAGCGGCGCGTGCTCGCGGGCCCCGGCTACCGCAGCAACGCGCAGCACTACATGTCGTCGACCATCAACCAGGTGCTGTCGTACCTGCAGCAGAACCTGCCCGGCATGCTGCGCGAGACCGACGTCGCCGCGTTCGCCGGCATGAGCGTCAGCACCTTCACGCGGTTCTTCCGGCGTCACACCGGCTCGTCGTTCGTGCGCTACCTGAACCGGCTGCGCATCAACGAAGCCTGCGAGCTGCTGATGTTTTCCGACCTGACGGTAACCGACATCTGCTACCGGGTTGGCTTCAACAACCTGTCGAACTTCAACCGTCAGTTTCTCGCGATGAAGCAGGTGCCGCCGTCGAGGTTCCGCGCGCTGCACCGGCTCAACGAACCGCATGGCCGCGACGACGCGCCGCCCCCGCGACGCGCGCCGCCGCGCGCCCCAGACAGGACGCTTCATACGTGACATTTCTCGGCATCGATCTCGGCACGTCCGAGGTCAAGGTTCTCCTCACCGATTCCCGCTCGGTGCCCCTCGCGACCGGCTCGGCCACGCTGTCGATCAGCCGCCCGCATCCGCACTGGTCCGAACAGAGCCCGCAGGCATGGTGGCACGCGATGCTCGATGCGATCGCGTCGGTGCGCGCCGCACATCCCGCCGGCTTCGCCGCGTTGCAAGGCATCGCGCTGTCCGGGCAGATGCACGGCGCGACGCTGATCGACCGCGCGGACCAGGTGCTGCGCCCCGCGATCCTGTGGAACGACACGCGCGCCGGCAACGAATGCGTCGAGCTCGAGGCGCTGGTGCCGGAAGCGCGCGCGATCACCGGCAACATGGCGATGCCCGGTTTCACCGCGCCGAAGCTGCTGTGGCTCGCGAAATACGAGCCGGCCGTGTTCCGCGCGGTGCACAAGGTGCTGCTGCCGAAGGACTACCTGATCTGGCGCCTGTCCGGCGAATTCGTGTCCGACCTGTCCGATGCGTCGGGCACGCTGTGGCTCGACTGCGCACGCCGCGACTGGTCCGACCGGATGCTCGCCGCGACCGAGCTGTCGCGTGCGCAGATGCCGCGCCTCGTCGAAGGCAATGCGCCCGCCGCGCAGCTGCGCGATACGCTGCGGCGCGAATGGGGCATCGCGAGGCCCGTGACGATCGCCGGCGGCGCCGGCGACAACGCGGCGTCCGCGATCGGCATGGGCGTGACGGGCGCCGGCAGCGGCTTCCTGTCGCTCGGCACGTCGGGCGTGCTGTTCGCCGGCAACGACCGCTTCGCGCCGAATCCGGATGCCGCCGTGCACGCGTTCTGTCATTGCATCGAAGGGCGCTGGCACCAGATGAGCGTGATCCTGTCGGCCGCCGCGAGCCTCGACTGGCTCGCGCGTGCGCACGGCACGACGCCCGGCGTGCTGGCCGTGCGCGCTGAACGCGCCGATCCGGCTCACGCACCGCTGTTCCTGCCGTATCTCGGCGGCGAACGCACGCCGCACAACGATGCGCATGCGCGCGGCGTGTTCTTCGGACTGTCGAACGAACACGATGCCGACGACCTCGCGTATGCGGTCATGGAAGGTGTCGCGTTCGCGATGGCGGACGGCTACGACGCGCTGTGCGCAGCCGGCACCACGCTCGACGCGGTGTCGTTCATCGGCGGCGGATCGAAGAGCGCGTTCTGGGCGCGGCTGTGCGCGAACGCGACCGGGCTCGCGATGCAGCGCCATGCGGACGGTGCGGTCGGCGCGGCACTCGGCGCCGCGCGGCTCGCGCGACTGGCTGCGACGGACGACTCGCTCGCGGAAGTCTGCGTCGCGCCGCCGGTGACGGAGACGGTCGCGCCCGATTCCGCGTCGGTCGACCTGCTGGCCGGCCGGCTTGCGCGGTATCGGCGGCTGTATCGCGCGCTGCGGGAGGAATTCGCGGCGGCCGATTGAGCGAGCGCGCAATCGCGCTTGACCCGGCCCTTGGGATCGCCTTTATGCTGACCGCAACGAATCGACAGCGAAGAGGTGACGAATGGGTAGGTCCACGCCCCGTTTGAACGCATCGGCGGCCGCCGCGCGGCTCGGCGTCTCGATCAAGGCGCTGCGGCTGTACGAGCGGCACGGCCTCGTCACGCCCGGGCGTACGCCGGCCGGATACCGCGCGTACGGCCCGGACGATCTCGCCCGCGCGGCCGACATCGCGGCATTGCGCAAGCTCGGCCTCAGCCTCTCCCAGGTGGCGAACGTACTCGACGGCGACGCGCGCAGCCTCGACGACGCACTGGCCGCTCACAAAACGGCGCTTGACCACGGCATTCAGGATCTCGTGCGCAAGGTCGACCGCGTGCACGCGATCCGCGCCGGCCTCGCGCGCGGCCGGATGCCGGCCGACGGCGAACTGACGCGGCTGCTCGACGAGCCGGACGCCGGTGTCGCGTTCAACCTGCCGTGGCCGTGGGGCGGCGAATGGTTCGAGTGTCGCGACATCCGGCCGCTGAACTACATCATCGGCTCGCTGGGGAGCGGCAAGACGCGGCTGGCGCTTCGGCTGGCCGACGCGCTGCCCGGCGCCGTGTTCGTGGGACTCGACCGGCTGGACGACGACTGTGCGGCAGCACGCGCAGCTTTGCGCGCCGATCCTGCGCTGAAGTCGCGCGTCGACCGCACCTTGACCGCACTCATCGACAAAGGCGCAACGCCGTCGCCCGCGCTGGTCGCGCTGCTCGCCAGTCTCGAAGCGGAAGGCCCGCGCGCGCAGGTCGTCGACATGATCGAACAGGATCTCGACCGGCCCACGCAGCTGGCCTTGATCGCCCATCTGCGTGAATGCGCGGCCGCCGGCATGCGCCCGCTGTTCCTGCTCACGCGCTCGTCGGCGATCCTCGACCTGGCGGCAGTCGGCCCCGACGAAACGCTCCTGCTGTGCCCGGCCAATCACAGCCCGCCGGCGCGCGTGGCGCCTTACCCCGGCGCACCCGGGTTCGAAGCCCTGGCGACGTGCCTGGCGACACCGGAGATCCGCGAGCGGCTCGCCCGCCGGCCGGCGGCGGCGTAGCCCGCCGTCAGGATTCCTGCCGCTTCATCCTGCGGGCCATCGCCGGGCTCACCGCATGCACGGGATCGAAGCCGAAGAACTCGAGCACGTGCCGCGCGACGTCGTCGCGATCGTTGTCCGCGCAGATCATGTGATAGCTGTTCTCCAGCACGATCCCGCGCGCGTCGGGCAGCTTCTCCAGCAGGAAATCGGCCGAGCGCAGGCTCGTCAGTTCGTCCTCGCGCGCATGCAGCACGAGCGTCGGGCACGGCGTGCCGGCCGCGGCGTCGAGCGCCCAGTCGCGCATCCGGTCGACCTGCCGCACGCACGCGAGCGGCACCCACGCATAGTGGAAACTGTCCTGGCGCTCGAACTTCTTCTTCACGATCGCGCGGATCGTCGCGTTCTTGATGCCGAACGGATCGCCCTCCTCCACGCGCATTCGCTCGGCGACACCCGGCACGCGGTACAGCACGTGCCGCAGCGACCGGTACCACGGCGTAGCCCAACCGTCGATGAACACCGGCGTGGCCAGCAACGCGAGCCGGCCGCGCGCATGCTGCACGCGGTGGCACAGCAGCAGCGCGACGAGCGAGCCCATGCACATGCCCGCGACATGCAGCGTGTCGTACTCGCGCTCCAGCGCGCGATACTGTTCGGTCACCGCGTCGAGCCACGCCTCCGCGCGCACGCCGACCAGATCCTCGGGGCGCGTGCCGTGGCCGGGCAGCGTGATCATGTGCGTGTCGGCACCCGCGCGCCGCATCGCCTTGTGCAGCGAACCGAGATCGTATTGCGTGCCGCCGAGCCCGTGGATCAGCAGGACGCACGTGCGGCCTGTCATGACACGTGCCCGCTCATTCGTCCGCCGGCCACACGCGCTCGATCTGCCAGACGCCGGCGACCACCGTCACGTCGACGTTCGAATCGAGCAGCGGCGCGCCGTGGTCGGTGATCGTCTGCGTACCGCCGTCGCGCAGCACGATGCGCAGCGACAGCGATGCGCGATCCTCGCCTGCGATCTCCGCGTTCCAGTAGTCGTTCAGCGCTTCGCGGTCGCCCGGCTGCACGCGTTCGAGCACGAGCGGCACGCTCGCGATCTGCGCTGCATCGACGCCGACGCCGAACACGCGCTCGACGTCGCCGCTCCAGTCGATCCGGCCCGACTCCGGATCGAGCACGTACGCAATCTGGCCGGCGCTCGCGAGCGCGAGCTCCATGTTGTTCTGCAGGACGGCCGCATGCTCGTGCACGCGTTCGCGCGTCGTCTTCAGCGTGCTGACCGTCAGCACCAGCAGCGACGCGACCGCCAGATAAAGCTGCGCCTCGAGCAGCGCACTGCCGTAGTGTTCGTGGAACGACGAGAACGGGCCGTCGCCCTGCGCGGTCTGCGCGATCACGATCAGCGCGAGCACCAGCACCGACGACGAGCCCGTGCGGCCGCCGAGCAGCAGCGTCACCGCGACGGTCAGGAACAGCGGGACGTAGGTGAGCGCGAAGCCGGCGCCCGTGCCGAATTTCCGCGACGTGTCGCCATCGAAGATCACGAGCGCGACGAGCGCGAGCAACACGAACGCGACGATGCCGAGCATCAGGTCGAAGCGCTCGTGGTCGCCCGAGCGATGCGCGCGAAAGCGCGACCACGACGCGAGCACCGGCGTGACCAGCAGCACGCCGACGAAATCGGACGCGGCCCACACCGACCACACGTCGAAGAACGGCGCGCCCTTGACCGTCGTGTACCACGCCGCGCCGCCGATCGCGCCGACGACGCCCGCGATCAGCCCGGCGAGGATCACCGAGCGCAGGAAATACAGCCCTTCGAGCGAGAAGCGCACGCGCTGCACGAGCCAGACCGCGAGCGCGGCCGCGCCGACCTCGTCGATCGTGAACAGCAGCGCGTTGACGAGGCTGCCGTGTTCGATCGCGGTCAGCGCGAGCTGGCCGGCGAGGAACGCGCCGGCCAGCGTCAGCCAGTCGCGCACCGGCCGCAGCATGAACGCGCCGACCGTGACGCCGGCCGGCAGCCAGATGTAGCCCGTCAGCCGCACGGGGCCGTTGAACTCGTGCGAGATGTAGCCGGTTGCGAGATACAGCGCCGCCCAGAGCAGCGCGGCGACGAGCCCCGGCCGCGATCGTTTGGTGTCCATCGAGAATCCCTGTGTATGACGCCGTGCGTGCGATGTGCGAATGATAGGCGGGCGAGCTGAACGGCGGAATACCGGAAGGCGGCAGCACGTTCGGGGCACCGGCGCCTCCCGTCAAGCTGGCGAGTGTGACCGGGAAAGTATCGGAAAAGTTCGTGGCTTGCCGGGCGCCATCGGGACACGTCCGCATGCCGTCTTGTCCGGATGGCCAAAATCGCGCGAGGTCGGCCATTCGCCCCTACGATGAAAGGCATCCGAAAGCGTTCGTTTCGGGTATCGTCCACGTCTCACACCCGCATTCCACATGACCGCACATGAACACAGTACCGGCCCGGCCGATATCGGCCCCTTCGACGCGATGAGCCGATTTCGCGTGACGTACGACGGGCCCGCGCTCGAATCGTCCGAGATGGACGTGCGCGAACTCGCGCCCGCGCTGCTGGCGTTCGGCGATTTGCTCGACGCGTCGACGCGTGCACTATGCGGCGATCAGGTCCGGCCTCAGGTCAACGTGCGCGGCAGCTTCAAGACCGGCAGCTTCGGCATCGACTTCACGCTCGCGACCTCGCTGCTCGGCCGCATGCGCGACATGCTGAGCGGCAACGAAGGCACGGCGCTCGCCAATGCGATCACGATCCTGACCGCGCTCGGCATCGCCGCACCCAAGGCGAGGAAGGGGCTTTTCGCCGTCCTCAAATGGCTGCGCGGGCGCGAGATCACGAACGTGCGGATGCAGGACCGCACCGCGGTGCTGGACGTCGACGGCGACGAACTCGAAATCGACTTGCCCGTGCTCACGCTGCTACGCAACGTCCGCGTTCGCCGTGCAACCGCGCAAGTGCTCGCGCCGCTCGCGCGCGAAGGCATCGAGATTTTTGCGGTCGGCACCGATACCGAGGTGTACGAGATGGTCGCCCGCAACGAGATGGCATGGTTTCATGCGCCGGAGCCAACCGATGCGCTCCTGCTCGATGAGCATCGCAAGATGGCGTTCTCGATCGTGTCGCTCGCGTTCAAGGACGACAACAAGTGGCGGCTGCACGACGGAACGGCGACGATTCACGCGACGATCACCGATGCCGGCTTCCTGTCGCGCGTGAACAACAGCCAGATCAGTTTCAGCAAGGGAGACCTCCTCTTGTGCAATGTCCGTGTGCAGCAGTGGCAAACTTCGGACGGTGCAAAAACCGAGTATGAGGTCACGGATGTCCTCGAACATCGCGCGGCTGGCCTGCAGATTCAGTTGCCGGGCCTGTGATCCACGTCGCAGCCTCACGCCCGACGCAACCTCTCATCACTGATGAAACCGGCGACCCATCTGCGTGCCGCGTCTCGGGAAGATCTCCCCTTCCTGTTGACGCTCCGTCGACTGACGATGACCGAACACCTGCAGCGCGTCGGCGCGCCGACCGACGACGCCGCGCACGACCAGCGCATCCGCGCGCACTTCGACGACGCGATGATCGTCTGCGAAGGCGCCGAGGCCATCGGCCTGCTGAAGGTGACGCGCGCCGCAGGCGAATGGCACGTCCACCAGATCCAGATCCTCCCCGGGCACCAGGGCCGCGGCATCGGCGAGGCCGTGCTGAACGCGTTGCTGACCGACGCTGCACGCGAGCACGTGGCGGTCTCGCTCAGCGTGCTGCACGGCAACCCGGCGCGCCGGCTCTACGAGCGGCTCGGCTTCCGGCTCGCGTCGGAAACCGACACGAGCGCAAGCATGATCTGGCGCGCCTGACACGCGCCGTTGCGACGCCGTCGCTTCTCGATTACTGCGCGATCTTCGCGTCCTTCAGCAGATTGCCGATCATCTGCGCGCTCGCCTTTTCCACCGCGATCGCCTGCAGCTGCTGCTGAAGCGCCGGCTTCGCGGCCTCGAAACCCGGCACCTGCGTCGGCCGCTTCGCATCCAGCTTCACGATCGCCCGCACGCCGTCGACCGGAATCGAATCCTTCGTCGCTGCGCCGACCGACAGCTTCTCGAGCGCCTGCGCGACCGGCAGCGGCAACCCGCCCGTCTTGCCTTCCGCTGCCGGCGTGTTGAAGCTCACCCACGGCAGTTCGCCGCCGCTGTCGCGGCTCGGCGCCATGCTGTACTGCCGCGCGAGCCCGTCGAACGACTTGCCCGCTTTCAGCTCGCTCAGCACGGTCGCGGCCGTCACCGGATCCTTGACGACGATCACGCGCGGCTTGTATTCGCTCTTGCCGAGCGTCGCGACGAGTGCGTCGTAGCGCGCCTTCACCTGTTCGTCGGTCACCGGTTCGGGCTTCACGTTGTCGCGCAGGTACAGCTGCACCTCGGCCGTCACCTTCGCCTGCTGCACCGCCGCCTTGACCTCGGGCTTGTCGCCGTAATTCGCCTTTTCGGCCGCCTGCTGCACCAGCACGCGCGTAATCAGCTGGTTCTTGATCGCCTGCCGGACCTCCGGCGAGTCGGGCTGCCCGGACGCGCGCAGCAGCGTATCGACGTCGGCCTGCGTGATCGGCGTGCCGTTGACGGTCGCCACGGTCGCTGCCGTCTGCGCGTGAACAGCACCGCTCAATGCGCCGGCCAGCGCGGCAATCAGCAACAGGCGGTTCGGTGTCGTCTTCATCTTCATCGTTTTCGTCGCTTCGAGCGTAAGAAGCACGGCAGGGACGGCCGCGCCGGTTCATCGTGCACGCACACGCAGCGTCCGCATGTGCCGCTGCCATTGTGCACGGAACCGCATTTCCGCGTCGGGAGGTTGGGAAGCGCCGCGCAACGCGGCACGACGCACAGTGTGCGCGCCGTTCATTGCATTCGTGTTGTGCGGCAATCCCGCGAAAACGCGCCGATTGCGTTCCTCACTTCGCGAGTGCGGCCGCTGCCCGAAGCGGCCGCACGTTCAGCCGCTCAAGGCGTCCAGCGGTACACGGTGATGCTGTTGCCCTTCACGTTGTTCTTCATCACCACGTACTCGCCGTTCGACCGGCGATACGCGCGGATGCTGTACATCGCGTCGATCGCGCTGCTGGTATCGACGGTCGCGGGGCTCGCATTGACCAGCGTGGTATCCAGGTTGCCGGTGGTGAGGTTGAACGCGTCGACGTTCGGCCACAGCGGCCCGCTGCTGCTGAACCAGTAGCCGACGAACAGATGGTTGCCGACCGCGTCGATCGATTTCGCGCCGCTGTGCGGCAGCGTGATCACCGGATCGGGCTTCGTCGTGTTGCCTGCGCTCCAGCCGTGATACACCTCGATGCGCGTGCCGATCGACGTCCAGTCGTTGCTGCCGACGGCCCCCTGCGCGAGCACCATCGTGTCGCTATCCGCGAGATAGACGATGCGCGTCAGCGGCAGGATGCTGGCCGGAATGCGCGTCGCGACGCCCGGCCCCCACGACGGCTTGCCGTTCGCGTCGAAGCCGGTCAGCGGGTAATGTGTGATCGCGCCGGTCTTGTCGAGGCCGGCCCACACGCCGCCCTTGCTGTCGAGGCTGAAGCCGCTCGTCACGCGCTGCGTCGTGTTGAACGCGGCGCCCGGAATCGAGCCGTCCGGAATCGCGATATAGCCGTTCGCCGCGTTGAAATGGAAGAAGTAGAACACCGGCGGATTCTGGCCGGCCGCGACGAGGATCCGGTTCGCGCCCACCGACGTGAGCAGCCCGAAGTGTTCGTCGCGCTGCGTATCGCTCATGTTGATGCGCGGGTCCGCCGGATACGCGAACGGGTCGACGGTGTTCGCGACGAACTTGCCGCCCGCGGTGCCGCTGTACACGTGTGTGCCGCCATAGAACAGCGCGCCGTCCGTGACCGGGTCCGGCGCGGCGATGCCTTCGAAGTTCAGCGACTGCAGCGTATAGCGCAGGCTTCCGGTGCTGCTGTACGCATGAATGTCGGTCGCGCCGTTGCGGCCGAGATCCCAGCTGCCGCCCCATGGATTGTTGAGCACGTAAAGGTTGCCGCCGGTGTCCTTGCCGATCCCGGCGATGCGCGTGAAGCGCTGCGCGCCGACCTGCCCCTTGATGCCCGTCGTCGTGTCGAGATAGCCGCCGCGCACGCCGAACGTGCCCGCCAGTGCCGGCCGGCCCGCCACCGTATAGCGCTTGATGTTCTGGTCGGGACCTTCGTCGCCCACCAGCAGCTGCGCGGCCGCCGCATCGAAATACAGCGCCGATGGCTGCGAGCCGGCCGGCATCCGGATCGTGTTCAGCAGCGCGCCCGCCGGGCTGAAGCCGACGATCGCGCCCGCGCTCTTCTGCGCGACCCACACGTTGCCCGCACCGTCCACCGCGAGCGCGCCCGGCGCCGACACGTTGATGTCGCGCTGCCACACGCCGTCGGTGGTGAATACGCGCACGCGATTGCCGTAGAAGTCGCTGGCGTAGAGCAGCGAACCGGCCGTCGCGAGCCCGGTGACGACGTCGATGCGCGGCTGGTTGGTTGCCGCGCTGATCTGGATCACGCGGTCGCGGTACTTCGTCGCGCGGTTGTAGCGCCCCACCGCGCCGCTGCCGTACGTCTTGCCGGGCTGCAGCGCGACGAACAGCGAGGTTGCGTTGCCGGTGATCGCGCTGCCCTGGAATTCCGAATGCGTGCCGATCGAGCCGACGCTCTTGCCGTTCTGGTAGATCGCGACGCCGCCTTCATCCTCGTCCCACATCGACGCCGTGTAGATCACGCCTTCGGGCGCGACCCACATCGCACGTGCGACGTTGCCGACGTGCGCCTCGAGCGTGCCGTACGTGTTCGCCAGCCAGTCGGTGGTATTGCCGGCGTGCGCGGGCGGCGCAAGCGCGGCGATCGCTGCGGCGACAAGCGCAGCCTGGATTCGTTTTCCGGCGACCATGACGGATGCTCTCCTGAATGATGCAGACATTCACATGAGGGACCGGCCGGCCAGAGGGCTTGAAATTCGCAATTGCGTAAATTCTTCCCCTGAATCATCTGGCGCAGTCGGTATTACGTACGGCATGCCTTCGATAATGAGCAGGGCGAGAATAACGTCATATAAATCGAAAAAAATTGCGACCCGCTCACGCTTGCGGCAAGCGCGACTGCGCGACAGTGAATGTTCACTTACGCACCGGAACGGGAATGGAGAAAATCAGGCGCTCGCCTGCGGGAATATCGCCGCTTGTCCCGCGACGACAGATCGAAACGGCACACGCTTTTACCGGGAAATCGGAAAAAGCCGCCGAATGAGAGGAAAAGTCACTGCACAAGACAAATCGCCGGCCTGGATCCGTAGCGAATCCAGGCCGGCGATCGTCATCGACTACGGCAGAGGCAACGCGTCGCCGCGTTGCCGCGCATCATGCCGATGTCTCCCGTACTTTCACGTCGGCCACCACGCCGCCGTCCGACTCGTTGTCGTCGCGCGGATCACCGAGCTGCCCTTCCCACTTCGCGACCACCGCGGCCGCAATCGAGTTGCCGACCGCGTTGGTGGCCGAGCGTCCCATGTCGAGGAACATGTCGACACCCATGATCAGCAGCAGCCCGGCTTCCGGCATGTTGAACTGGTTCAGCGTCGCCGCGATCACGACCAGCGACGCGCGCGGCACGCCGGCCATCCCCTTCGACGTCACCATCAGCATCAGCAGCATCGTGATCTGCGTGCCGAGCGGCAGATGGATGCCGTACACCTGCGCGATGAACAGCACCGCGAACGTGCAGTACATCATCGAGCCGTCGAGGTTGAACGAGTAACCGATCGGCAGCACGAAACTCGAGATCTTGCGATTCACGCCGAAGCGGTCGAGCGCGTCCAGCAGCTTCGGATACGCGGCCTCCGAGCTCGCCGTCGCGAACGACAGCAGGAACGGCTCGCGAATCAGCCGGATCAGCGTGAACGCACGCTTGCCGAGGAACGTCACGCCGGCGAGCGTCAGCACGCCCCACAGCAGCGCGAGCGCCAGGTAGAAGCTCGCCATGAACTTCGCGAACGTCAGCAGGATGCCGAGCCCTTCGGTCGTGATCGTCGACGCGAGCGCCGCGAACACCGCGATCGGCGCAAACCACATCACCGCGCCCGTCACCTTCAGCATCACCTGCGCGAGATCCTCGATCACGCCGGTCAGGCGCTTGCCTGCATCGCCGAGCGCGGACAGCGCGGTGCCGAAGAAGATCGAGAACACGACGATCTGCAGGATTTCGTTGTTCGCCATCGCCTCGGCGATCGATTTCGGCACCAGGTGGACCACGAAGTCCTTCAGCGTGAAGGCGCCCGTCTTCAGGTTGAGGGCTGCATCGGAAGGCGGCAGCGGCAGGCTCAGGTGGCTGCCCGGCTGCAGGATCGTCGCGGTCAGCAGACCGAGCAGCAGCGACGTGAACGACGCGATGAAGAACCAGCCGAACGCCTTGACGCCCACGCGGCCCACCGCACTGCCGTCACCCATTTGCGCGATGCCGACGGTCAGCGTCGCGAATACCAGCGGCGCGATGATCATCTTGATCAATCGCAGGAATACATCAGACAGCAACGACACGTAACCGGCGACTTCCTTCGCCATTTTCGGGTCGGGAAACGCGCTATGACATGCGTAACCCACGGCGATACCAAGCATCATCGCGACGACGATGTACTTGGTAATGTTGTGCTTCTTCTTCATTAGTAATCCAAATCACAAAGCGTATGTTTCTAACGGCTGGCAAATCATTCGCGTCCGGCTGCGAATCGGAACCCATGTCGCCGCGCGGGCGGCAAGTCCGCGTTTGGCGGTCGCCTCGGCGTACAGGGGGGGCATTCTAACGCAAATGGCGTCCATGCTTTCAAATCTGAAAGCGGCAGCGCTTGATTTGCGTCCAGATGTCGTCAGACGGGCGGGTTTTGTTGCGATCCGGCGCGCTATTTATGGGGCCGGAGGCGTGGGGACGGCTGCGGATGAAGCGGGGGGCGGCGGCTGGGAGCAGATCCGGCGGCAACACACGGTCCAGCGATCGCGACACATTCTCACAAAGATGCGCAGACCTCGACACTACGATACGTAATCGATATGTAATATTTGGAAATGATTCGCGTTGACGCCACGCCCGGGCGTCGATGCGCGATTGCGGCCGGCAACGCGGCGCCGTGTCCGAGTCATTGCTCCCGACGGGTTGAGCCATTCATTTCATAAGCAGTCCTCTTGATGAATGATCGAGGAAAAGCGGCATCGTGATGAACATTCTGTATACCAACTTCCACGGCGACTACGGCGGCGGCCAGGATACCTACGTTCGCGATCTCGCCGCCGCGATGAGCCGGCGTCACCGCGTGACCGTCGCGTCGCCGGAGGGAAGCCGCCTGTCGCGCCTGTTGAAGGACAGCCCCGACGTGGCGATCTTCGACATGGAATTCAAGCCGCGCTGGAACCGGCTGTGCCAGGAAATCGTCCGGCTGCGCCGGCGGGTCGTCGCCGAGCGCTTCGATGTCATCCATGTGAACGGGTCCGCCGATCACCGGCAGGTGATGCTCGCGCTGCTCGGGTGCCGATACCGGCCCGCGGTCGTGCT
Source organism: Burkholderia sp. BCC1972 (assembly GCF_905339605.1). Classification (NCBI taxonomy): domain Bacteria; kingdom Pseudomonadati; phylum Pseudomonadota; class Betaproteobacteria; order Burkholderiales; family Burkholderiaceae; genus Burkholderia; species Burkholderia sp. BCC1972. Next base: position 166,446 of record NZ_CAJPGH010000009.1, read on the forward strand.
CACCAAGCACAACACCTATCGCGCCGACAGCTTCGGCAACCTGCTGCGCGCGCGGCTCGCCACCGACCACACCATCGCGGTCAGCGACTATGTCGCGAGCATGCTCGCGCTGCGCTCGCCCTACGGAAACGTGACGGTCGTGAAGCACGGCGTGCGCCGGTCGGCCGCCGAACGACTGGCCGGCGACGAAATCCGCCGCCGCAAGATCGCGCTGTTCGGGCCGTCCGGCGCAGACGCGATCGTGCTGGGCAGCAGCGCCGGCACCGCGCCGGAGAAAGGCTGGATGGACCTGATCGCGGCGCTGGGCCGCCTGTCCGAAAGCGAGCGCGAGCGGTTTCGCGTGCTGCTGGTCGGCGCGGAGCCGTCCCGCGAGCAGCGCGAACAGATTGCGCGGCACGGCATGGTGTCGCGCACTGCGTTCACCGGGCGCCTCGACGACGTACGGGCGCCGTTCTCGATCATCGACGTGTCGTTCGTGCTGTCGTACCACGAGAGTCTGTCGTACGCGTGCCGCGAAGCGATGTCGCTCGGCTGCCCCGCGATCGTCACGCGCGTGGGCGGGCTGCCCGAGAACGTCGAGCCGGGCGTGGACGGCTGGGTCGTTCCGCCGCGCGAGCCCGAAGCGATCGAAGCCATCCTGCGCGCAATCGTGCGCGAACCCGGCTGCGTCCGTTCGATGGGCCGCAGCGCGCGGCTGAAAGGCAAGCGCGAGTTCTCGTTCGACACCTTCGTCGACGCGACGTTGTCCGTCTATCAGAAATCGATTCGACACAACCCCTACCGTTGGGTGACATCCATGAGGTCCGTTTGATGGCCATGAATATCTGGAAGAAGTACTGGGACTTGCGGACACAGGAATGTCCGTGCGATGTGCACTTCGTCGAATGGCTGGAATCCGTCCGTCTCAGGGGCGTGCGCATCTATCACTTCGGCACCGGCGGTCATCACCACGTCGGCGTGGAATGCGCGCGGCCGCACCTGAACAACACCGTCTTCGGCGTGACGGCGTCGCCGAAGGAATACAAGTCGTATGTCGATCTCGTCACGCGGCAACCGGAGGTCAGCAAGACCTACCTCGCGTATTTCGGCGACATCTATACGAGCAATTCGGGCCTGCTGCCGGCGTTCGACGTCGTCACGCTGTTCCATCTGTGCGAGTTCCGCGACGAGTCGAACAGCCGCTATGGCGCGAAGACCGACGAAGAGGTGCTCGACCTGTTCGCACGCCATACCGCAGCCAACGGCCACCTGCTGTTCTACAAGGGCTCGTCGGCGTACCGGAAGGCCGAGCCGATCATCGCGCAATGGGCGGCGAACGCCGATTTCGTCGAGGTCGGCGACTTCAAGACCCTGCGGATCTTCCGCAAGGCCGCGTAACCCCGGCTTTCTCACGGTCCTTCGATGTTTCTGCCCGCCACGCGCCATCCGATCCTGATGTATCACCAGGTGCGTCCGCTACCGCCGCCGCCCGACCGCCTGCGCAGCCTGAGCGTCGCGCCCGACGCGTTCCGCCGCCAGATGACGCTGTTCAAGCGGCTCGGCTACCGCGGGCTGAGCGTGCGCGAGCTGCAGCCGTATCTGCGCGGCGAGCGTAGCGGGAAGGTCTTCGGCATTTCGTTCGACGACGGCTTTCTCAACGTACTGACCCACGCGATGCCCGTGCTGGACGAACTCGGCTTCACCGCGACCTGCTATTTCGTCGCCGGCCGCTTCGGCGGCGAGAACGACTGGGATGCGGCAGCCGATACCGCGCGCTCACCGCTGATGACATGCAAGGACATGCTCGTGTGGCGCGATCACGGCCACGAAATCGGCTCGCATACGCTCGATCATGTCGCGCTGTCGTATGTGTCGGCACCCGTAGCGGACTTTCAGCTGACCGAATCGAAGCGGAAACTCGAAATGCTGAGCGGCCGTTGCGTCGAGTCGTTCTGCTATCCGTACGGCGATCTGGATGCGCGCGTGCGCGATCAGGTCATCGCTGCCGGTTACGGCAATGCGACGACGACCCGGCGCGGGTGCGCCGGTGCGGCCGACGATCCGTTCCTGCTGCCGCGGATTCCGGTCGCGGGCGGAGTCGGGGCCGTGAGGCTGTGGTTCAAGTGTTTGAAGGCGCGGGCATGCGGGTAGCACGGCACCTTCGCCGGCCCCGCATCGATATGCGGCCCGTCCATGCGGAACGCTCACACGGACGAGCCTGCCGCCGGATCAAACCCGCGAGCGAAACACGTGCGTCGCCGATGGCGCATGTGCCTGCTGCTTCAAGTACGCGAGCGCGGCGTCGATCGACAGCACGTGCTGCTCCCCGTCCCTCATCCGCAGCGACACCTCGCCCGCCAGCGCCTCCTTCCGTCCGGCCACCGCGACGATCGGCGCGGCCAGTTCCCGCGCATCGAAGATCTTGCGCGGCAGGCGCTCGGAACGAAAGTCCCGCAACACCCTGCAGCCGACCGCTTCGAAAGCGAACGCCGTGTCGTCGGCAAACGCGCGATCGCCTTCTCCGATGTTCGCGACGACGACCTGGTCGGGCGCCAGCCACGTCGGCAACCAGCCCTCGTAATGCTCGAGCAGGATGCCGATGAACCGTTCGAGGCTCCCGAGCACCGCGTGATGCAGCATGACGGGCGTCGCGCGTGCGCCGTCCTCCGCAACATAGGTTGCGCCGAGCCGCTCCGGCAACACGAAGTCGAGCTGGATCGTCCCGCACTGCCACTTCCGCCCCTGGCGGTCGAGCAGATGAAACTCGAGTTTGGGGCCGTAGAACGCCCCTTCTCCCGGCAGCAGCGCGAAATCCAGCCCTGCCGCGCGCGCGGCGGACGCCAGCATCGCTTCCGCGCGATCCCACACCGCATCGTCGCCCGCGCGAACCGCTGGCCTCGTCGACAGCGCCACATCGAATCCGTCGAACCCGAAATCCGCGTAGATCGTCTTCAGCAGCACGCAGAATCGCGCGACTTCGACCTCGACCTGATCGGGCATGCACATCACGTGCGCATCGTCCTGCGTGAATGCGCGCGCACGCATGAGCCCGTGCAGCGCGCCCGACGGCTCCGCACGGTGCACCGCGCCGAATTCCGCGTAGCGGACCGGCAGCTCGCGATACGAACGAACGCCTTTCCTGAAGAGCTGTACATGGCCCGGACAGCTCATCGGCTTCAGGCAGTACGGCTTGCTGTCGCTCTCGAGCGAAAACATGTTCCGCCCGAACTTCTCCCAATGACCGCTCTGCTCCCACAGGTCGCGCGACACAATTTGAGGTGTCCTGACTTCGGCGAAGCCGGCTTGCCGCATCCGGACGCGAATGTATTCCTCGACGACCCGGTATAGGACCATGCCGCGCGGGTGCCAGAAAATGGCGCCCGGGCTTTCATCCTGCTGGTGAAACAGATCGAGTCTGCTGCCAAGCACTCGATGGTCGAACTCTTCCATCACGATCTCCGTTGACGTGGGTGCTGGTCGAACGGAGCATGAAAAAAGCCCCGTCCGTTTCCGGCGGGGCTCCTGGGGATGATGTGACGCACTGGCCTACGACGTGCAACCTCCCCCCGGCCCGCCGTTGGCGGTCGTGGTGGTGGTCGTGGTGGTCGTGACGAAACGTGCGTTCATGGGGTGAATCTAGTCAACCTCGTGCGAGCTGTCAATCATCGGTTCGAATCGCGATACGTCGCGGGCGGGGCCGTGAGGCTCGGGTTCAAGTGTTGGGAGGCGCGGGTGGCGGCGTCCCGGTAGCGCGCATCGTCGCCGGTGCATGCGCCGGAACGCGACTCATCCGCCGACCTCTCGATACCCGTCCATGCCATGCGTGCACACGGACGGGCCTTCCCGTCACGCCGGGGCCGGCGCGCGGGAACGCGCCGACGGGATCGTGAATCGTCCCGCCGGCCGCGTGTTCGCCGGACGCATCGGCCCGGCTGTTCGTTACCGGTCGTACTCGAAGGACTCGGTGAAGACCGTGTCGATCGAATCGGACCAGGTCAGGCTCACGAACGAGAAGTCCGTGGCGCCGGCCCAGCCGGCCACCGACGGGAACGCGACGCCCTGATCACCCGGCACGTTGAGCGTCACCGCCGCACCCGGCTGGACCGGCGGCGCCGACGCAGTACCGTTGACGAACGTCGCGACTGTCTGCCCGGTCGCGGTTGCGCGAATCTGCACGTTGCCGCGCTTGACGAACGGCAGCCCCGCTTTCGACGTCCAGCCCAGCGGGAAGGTCGCGCCGCCCGCGAACGTGCCGGCGGCGCCCGGCGTCAGCCTGTCGCGCGTGGACTGCGCGAGATCGTGCCACGCGTACTGGCGCAGCGCATCGGGCGACGGCGACGGCGTACGCACCCGCACCGTGTAGTGCCTGGCCGGCGTCGATGTGTTGCCGTTCTGGTAGACGTCGATCGTATAAGCGCTGAATGGCTTGATGTCGGCCAGCTCGGCGGCGCTCAGCTGCGGATTCGCCCACGCGGTGTTGTTGCGCGGCGCGTCGCCGGGCCACGTGAACAGGCCCTGGTTCGCCGGGTCCTGCGCGACGCCGGCCAGGCGGAAGTTGTTGCGGCACTGCGCACTCTTCGCCAGTGCGGCGAGCTGCGCCGGCGTCTGCCCGCTTGCAATCTGCGCACGGATATTCAGCGTGTCGCAGGTGCCGCTCGACGGCTGGAGGAACACGCCGTTGCGCAAGCCGGGGCCGTTGACGATCGCGAAGTCCACCGCGGTGCCAGCCGCGTCGACGGCACCCACCTGCAGGTTCAGCGAATCGACGAACGCGTCGGTGCCCGTCGACGGATTGGCCGGATTCAACCAGTCCCACTTTTGCGCGTTCGCGTTGACCTTGCTCAATACCGCGCGCTGATTGCCGACCACGCGCCAGCCGGTATCGCCGTTTGCGAGACTGCCCGGCCGCACCGCGAGCTGCACATGTTGCTGCATGCCGTCGCGAATGCCGTCGCTGCGCGTCCACGCGAGCTTGACCCACATCGTGTCGCTGGCGACGACGCGGATGACTTCCGGCAAGCTGAAGCTGGCGTTGTTCATCGCATCGTCGGCCACGATGCCCGGCGTGCCGCCGGCCGGCGCACCGAATTCCCGGTCGACCGACATCCCGTTGTTCAGATACGCGGCGGGCACGCCTGCATTCAGCGCGCCGGACGCGACATCGTCGACGAAGATCTGGCCGCACGCCGATACGCTGCCACCCGTGCGCGCGGCGCCCGTCGAACCGGCGAAACACTGGTTGAGCGCACGCTGCAATGCCGCCAGATCACTGGCGCTCGGCAGGTTCGACACGACCGCGCCGTTGATCGTCGCGGCAGCCGGCAGGCTGGCCTTGTCGCTCGCCTGCGGCGCGACGCCGGGCGCGAGCTGAAGCTGCACCGGCGTATCGCTGGACGCGCCCGCCACCGAGCTGATCTGCACGCCGCCGTCCGGCAGCACGTTGATCTTCACCTGGTCCAGCAACCGGTCGAGCCCCGGCGCACCGGCTGTCAGCGGGCCGGAAATCAGGTCGACGCCCGTATTGCCGGTGGCGGCCAGCAGGTCGGCCAGCGCCGTCGAATAAGCCTGCACCGTGCCGGCAACAGCCTGGGCCGTGACCTTGCTTTTCAGCAAACCGGTGTCGGTCAGCAGCTTCGTCGGATTGTCGCCGACGATCGTGGCGGCGATCGCGTTCGTGATCGGCGTGATGTTGATCGTCTGCGTGCCGGCCGTGGCGCTGAGCGCGATCAGCGTGGCCTGCGAATCGGCGACGTTGCCGTATGCGGACAACGCAAAAGGCGCGCTCAGGCCGGACACTGCGCAATGAAACGCGCCGGTTGACGCGTCGGCCGGGCAGTCGACCGTCTTGCCGGTCGCATCGACCAGTTTCACGGTGGCGGCCTGCATCGCCGCGCCGGCCGCCGCGACCCCGCTGACCGTCTGAGCCGCAGGTTGCCCGGGCGGCGGCGAAGAACTGTCGCTACCGCCGCAAGCCGACAGGACGAGCGCTGCAATACCGGATACGACAGGCGTGAGTTTCATTGCGTTTCCCCCGACATCCTTCTGGTTAATGCGTGTCATATGCACCGCTCATGCACGCTGGATGGCGAGGATTCTCGCAAAGCCGATTTTCGCGATCATCATTCAGGTGGATGAAAATCGGGAAATAACACGGGGTGAAACGCAAACAACCTGTGTTAGCCTGAAAAAAATACGGTATTCGAAGCAATATCGTCAGACAAAAACCACATACGAAGATCGCGAAGCGACGGGGGAAGCATGGAACGGGACCAACTCATCGGGGACCTCTATGAGGCCGCGCTGCAGCCGGACGGTTTTCTCGAAGTTTTTCATCGGGTCTCCGAATCGCTCGGCGCAAACGTCTTTCACATGTTCAGTTGGGACGCCGCGCGCAATGCCCCGCAATTCTCGATCTATTCGCCGCGCGCGGAGTTCGACGAGATCATCGCCCTTTACGACCAGTATTACGGTGCGCTCGATCCGCGCCGCGGCTTCGTCGAGAACGCACGGCTCGGCGAATTCGTTTGCTGCCAGGATCACCTCACCGACCGCGACGTCGAACGCAGCGAGTTCTTCCAGGACTTTCAGATTCCGTCGGGATTTCGCTACCTGATGGGGATCCGCTTCGCGCGCCCCGGCAGCGACAACATTCTTCTCGGGTTACTGCGAGCGCGCGGCCGCGCGCCGTATTCGCCGGAAGAACGCGCGACCCTGACCGGTATGGCCGGGCATCTGCAACGCTCGATCAACCTGTGGCGAGACGCGCGCGTGCTGCATCGCGACGCCACCCTCGGCACCGAACTGATGGAGGAGTTGGGCCTTTCCGTCTTTGCGCTGGACAGGCACGCGCGCGTCGTCTTCGTCAACCGGGCGGCAGAGTCGATGCTGCGCGCCACCACCTGCCTCAAGCTCGAGAACGGATACCTGAGCGCGACGAGCGCGCCGCAGAACGATGCACTCAAGGCAGCGTTGACGCGTGTCGCGAAGACCCGCAAGAGCGAGTGCCTTGCGCTTTCCGGCACGCTGGTGGCGGCGCATGAAGTTTTTCTCGGCATCGCGGCGCTGTCCGGACAGGCGCTCCATGCGACGTTCGGCGATGCGACGATGCTGATCACGGTCAGGCGACGCAGCGCCGCCCCGCTCGTCGTCGCACAACAGTTGCGGCAGTCGTTCGGCTTGTCGAGCGCCGAAGCGGCGGTGGCCGAGGCGTTGATCAATGGCAAGACGCCTGATGAATGTGCTGCGAGCGCGGGTGTGTCGCTGGCGACGGTGCGCACCCAATTGCGGGCGATCTATGAAAAGACCCATTCGCGGAACCAGGCCGAAGCGGTCGGACGGATGCTTTGGGTGCTCCCGCAACAGAAGCGCACGGATTGATACGTCGAAGGGACGAACGGTCGTCAAGATTTCGGATATCTTTTCCGAGAAAGCTCCATGCCACTCGTCTCGGAAAAGATGTTCCCGGCCGCGAAAATTCTCGGAAGCATCAGTATGCGATGTAAGGCGCGGACCCGCCTGCCGCCGAACGATCGAGGCCAAAATAGATCGTCCGACCGAAAAAGTATGGCAGCCCGAGATCGAGCCAGGAGGACGATCCGAAGTGACCCGCGACGTCATTGAATGCATAGGTCGAACTTCTCGAGAACAACGTATCCGCATTCGCAACGGGCATGGAAATCATGCTCACTGTGCCGTCGAGCCCAACCAGCGTTGCGGCATAGGTGGTCGTCGTTGACGGGCAATAGAATTGCGTGTTCTTTGAACACGTAATCTGCGACGAGTCCTCGAAGAAATTCGCGTTTGATCCAGTATCGAAGAACGCGGTGACCTTTCTGGAAAGAAACGCCCCCGGCACATCGCCCGTCGTCGTCGACACCAGCTTCGTGGTGGCACCGAATGCATTGTTGCCTCGAGTGCCGATGCCAAAGATCAACGAGCCCGGCGCGCTTTCCTGACCGTCTGCCGAAATCTGCGGCATTTTCACGATCACGCCGTTGTTGTCCGCGGCAAACCGACCGACAGGATTGCTGATCTGCTGCGATAGCGGGACGGTGACTTGTACGCAGCTCGCGTTTCCGTCCGCGCACGAGTAGTAGTTGCTCAAAGACGCGACGTTCACACAGGTTGCGCCGCAATCATAGGGCGCCGGACCAATTCCAAGAATGCCGTTTGCACCCAGACCAGTGGCCGAGCTCACCGCTTTATTCCCGTTTGTACAGGAACTCGGCACGTTGTCCGTTCCGAGATCGCCGATGATCTGCACCGGCAAGGAGCTCGCACGTTCATCGCCGATGGAAAGGTCAATCGTTCGAACCGTGCCCCACGTGTAGCTCGAAACGAACTGGCCGCATTCGGAAAGTGTCGATCCGTCGCTTGTGGTTGTTTTAGGCAGGCTGTCGACGACGCCTGGAATTGCATCACGTACGATCCGCAAGCCATATGATGCAGTGTCGACGAGCACATTGGACACAACCTGGCAGCGTGACGTCCCGGGCGCGCAAATCTTGATGTTGACGGTCGGAATGTTGATGACGCGTGCAACACCTCGCGCGACCGTGATGATGGCGGTATTCCCGGTGTTGCCGTCCGATGTCCCGGAACTGCTGACACCCGTTTCGCCGGAACCTGAATCGCCGCCGCCGCACGCAACGAGGAAAGCTGTCGAGACGATCATCAGGCTGAATATGCTGAACCACCGATCGACAGTACGAAAAATGCTCATGATCATTTTCATGGGAGTTACAGAATATCGTTGCCGGTCAGCCCGGACGGAAGCGCAGGCGGCAACCAGGCTTGTCCGGAAAAGGCTCCCATGTGTCCTCCTGTCCTGATCACGAGCTTGCTCGTCGAAACGGATACCGGCGTACGCCAGCCACGCAGTGCATGCGCCGCTTCCACGCCTGCGCTGTAGTCGTGAAGATAACCGCCGAGCAGCGACGCGAGATCGGGGATCGTCGGCCCTTGCCACGCTATGCCGAAGACGATTCCGTCGCCCGACGTGTATTCGCGAATCACGGTTCCAGATTCGAGCGTGGATTCACGGATGATGTAAGCGGCTGGATTCGCCGCGAGGCCAGCGGCCGCTCGATTCGCAGGCCGCATCACACGCACTTTCGCGGCATGATCGGCGGCGGACAGCGATATCGGTGCGCCGCCCAGTTCGGCATGTGCATGTGGCATTGCCAATCCCGCGATGAGCGCGGCGTATATACAGCGAATCGACTTCAAATCTCCCTCCCGGGGGTAATGCCAGCGTGAAACGGTTCGGAACGCCTCCGCTGCAAGTTCGCTCCACAGGAATCAAGCAACCCTCGACGCCTGGACCGGTAACCCAGTGCCCCTCGTAGAGGCTGGGCACGACATTGCGTGACATTAAACTCATTATTGATATTTTTGTCATTTAAATTAATCGAGCACGTGCTCGAGCGTTTCGTCGCGTCGATGTCACATTCATCATCCGCACCTGTTTTGTCATATTCTTCGTTCGGGTTAGCAGTCCTTCATGTTTCGACCGTACTCGGCGCACGTTGCAAGCAAGGATCACGAAAACGTCCGCGAACGAGCCGCGCGCCGCCGAGGCTCGACGGCGATCGTCACGCCGCACTCGAGCGCCGGCAGAAACATGCGTGCGCCGTGTCCTGGTCGATGCGGTTCAGAAGCGGTATCCGACCGAAAGGAACGTCACGATCGGGTTGACCCGGAACTTGGTGGTGCTCGTGACCGTGCCGACGGATGACCGGGTAGTCAGCGTCGCGCGCGTCGATACCCACGAATACGCTACCGACGCGTTGATCGACCAGTGAGAATCGATGTTGTAGGTCAGGCCGCCGTTGACGACGGGCGCAAAGGATTTCCTGAGTGACACGGATGTCGGTCCCTCGAGCGCCGTACCGACAGTTGGCGAAAAAAAGATCTGCCCGGTGGAAACGGGATTGCTGAGCTTGACGTTGCTGAACCACGTATAGGTGACACCGGCGCCCAGATACGGCCTGAACCGCGCATTCGGCTCGCCGAAGTAGTAGTTGAAGATGATCGCGGGACTCCAGGCCCGAGCGGTCCCCAGTTCACCGAAACCGCTGAGCGTACCTGAGCCGCTCAAGTGCCATGTCGGCGGAAAACCCATGACCGTCGTCGCCGCGATGTGATCGGTCACGAAGTAGGTCGCGGTAAGTCCGAACGTATCACCGCTTGCGATGTCCGCACCGCTGCCGGTCATCACTTGCGACTGGCCGAGCGCATTGACGGTCAGCGGATCCGCCGACCCCTGCGGCGCAAAGTGGGACCAGCCGGCATTGACTACCCACTGACCGGCTGATTGCGCATGCGCGCCAGAGATGGCCGCGACCAGTACGACGATTCCTGCGCTGATTCGTTTCATGATTGTCTCCAGATTTTGGTGTCGATGTTCAAGAATCGTGAAACCTGCCTTCATCCCCGTGCGCCAGGCGTGGCTCGCGGGCTGTTCCTGCGCGTATGAAGCACGACGCTCAAAGCGTCGGGTTCTTCCTCATATCGAAATTTCATTTCTTTAACTTCGGATTCCAAAATTATTTGCCTACTTCAACCCAAAATATTCCGAGAATCGGCAATCACTGATGTTCGGGTTCGACCGAAGTTGAAAAAGCAAACGGGAAGCGGCCCATCACCGTATTGGTCTTCGCTGTCTGTGCGTGATCGCTCAGCGCCACATGCAAGGCGAGCCCGCGCGACGGGTCGTCCGCCATGCTCACTCGGGCACCCTCGACGCCGGCATCCTTCAGCGCAGCGATCAGCGCGTCGAGCGTCTCCCGTCGTTTGAGTTCGGGCTTGAAGATCTTGCCGACCGCCGTGAGCGGCATCGCATCGATGATATGAATCCGCTTCGGTATCGCAGCACGCTCGCCGATCGAGCTGCGTATGAATGTGTCGAGCTCCGTCTCCGTTGCAGTTGCGCCGGCTTTCAACTGCACGTAGGCGACCGGCAGCTCGCCTGCATGCACGTCGGGACGTCCGATTGCCGCAGCGATCTGCACGGCCGGGTGGCGATGCAGCGGTTCTTCGATCGTCGCCGGATCGATGTTGTGACCGCCCCGGATGATGAGCTCCTTGCGGCGGCCCGTGAGCCAGAAGTAGCCCTGCGCATCGCGTCGCGCGAGATCCCCGGTGTTGAGCCACTGCCGGCCGTCGCCAAGATCGAGCCACAGGCTCTTGTTCTGGTCTTCCTGAAGATAGCCCGCGAAAACGTTCGGCCCGGAAATCGTCAGCAGGCCGATTTCGTTCTCGACGCAATCGCGCACGTAGCGGCCGGCGTCGTCGAGTATCACCGCCTTCATCATCTGGTCGGGGATGCGCAAACCGATCGAACCGAGACGCCGTTCGCCGCCTGGCGGATTGACGCTGCTGACGCATGCGCCCTCGGTGAGCCCGTAACCTTCGAGGATCCGGACCCCGGTGCGCTCCTGGAACGTGCGGAATACTTCCACGGGCATCGGCGCGGCGCCGCAGAGCCCATACTCGAGCGAGTCGATATTCCAGCCGTCGACGGGCACGTCGAGCAACGCCGAATACAAGGTCGGCACCGCGCTGAAGAAATTGATCCTGTGTTGCTCGACGATTTCCCAGAATCGTTTGACGACGCCGTCGCCGCGATAGCCCTGCGGCGTACCCAGCACCACATGTGCGCCGCGCGAGAACGGTACCAGGCCGGTTGCCAGCACCGCATTGACATGGAACAGCGGGAGTCCGCAGAAAACGGTCTTCCCCGGGCCCATCCCGGCACCGACGACCTGCCCGACGCTCCAGGCATTGGCCACCTCGTTGCCGTGCCGGCGAATCGCGATTTTCGGCAAACCCGTCGTGCCGCCCGTGCAGAAGTAGGACGATACGTCGTCGGCTTCGAAACGCCGTGGGATCAGCAGCGAATCGCCGGATTCACGCGACATCGCATCGTCGAAATCGTGGATCGCGATGTGGCGCGGAACGGCGCCGCGCACACCCGCGCGCCCGTGCAACCGTTTGCATTCGCGACGCTGCATCACGCGTGCCGCCATTCGGCGCCATCCCTGCACACGCCCGGCCAGGTCGACCAGGACGAGGCTTCGCAGCGACGGCACCTGGCTCAGGACGGGCTGGACCTTCGACCAGATATCCGTTCCCGGAAAGGGTGCCAGCGTCACCAGCACTTTCGCGTTCGCAGCCTTGAGCAGCGATGCGATTGCCGGCCCCTCCAGCAACGGATTGATCGCGCATACGATCCCGGCCGCTTCGCCTCCCCAGATGACGAAATGCGTCTCCGGCAAGTTCGGCAGCACGTAGGCGACCACCGAGTGGCGATCGATGCCGAGGCGCGAAAACATGTTCGCAGTCCGATTTATATCTCGCAGGAGCTCCGAATAAGTCCAGCGCAATGGCTTGCGATGATCGTCGGCGCGCAGGAAAAATGACAAGGCCGGCGCGCTCGGGTCGATCGCCGCACCACGGCCGATCATCTCGTAGGTGCTGGCCGGGAGGTCGGCGGGCGGCCCCTGGTTTTCGATCCGCAGCACGTCCGCTTCGGTTGCGATGGCGTTCATGCGAGCTCGTCCACGATTCGGTTGCGTTGCACACCGAGGTCGATCGCCCCGTCCTTGCTCCGGATGCGTGATTCGACCAGATCCCCGGCCTTCAGGTACTGCGGGCGCGCGGCCTGAACCTTCGCGAAGATCCGCCACTTCATGTGCTCGGGCAGCAACGCGGCAATCCGTTGCTTCGCCGGCGATGGAATGCTGAGTGCGCATCCGGACGGCGTGCCCGTTGCAAGCAAGTCGCCGGCGCTCAGATCCTGAACGCCCGACAGTTCGGTGAGTGTTTCGGCCGAACCGTACACGAGGTTCCCGGTCGAATCGCTCTGCCGCACTTCACCGTTCACGGTCAGTGTCAGTGTCAGCGTGCGCAGCCGCGCGATATCGCTTGCCTCCAGCAGGCACAGATACGGCCCCACCGGTCCGAACGTTCGATAGCTCTTCCCCTTGTAGAACTGCATTTGGGGAATCTGGATATCGCGTGCGGAATAGTCGTTGACGATCACGAGGCCGGCCACGTACTCGTGCAGGTTCGTGTCCGTGATGGCTTGCCGGGACGTGATATCGCGGCGAAGCACGAGCCCCAGTTCGATCTCGTAGTCCAGAAACTGCACATGGTGCGGCCGGACGACGTCGGAATCGGCGGCGACGATGCAGCTGGTCGCCTTCGTGAAGATCATGTTGAATGACTTGGCGTCCGGATTCATGCCGGACTCGATCATGTGCTGGCGATAGTTGGCGCCCTGGCAAACGAACTGTTGATTGCGCGTGACCGGCGACAGCCACTCGACATCCGACTCGGGAATCGTTTCTCCGCCGAGCGCGGCGAGTTCATCGATCCGATGCGCTCGCACGAATTCGCCGGTCGTCGGGTAGTCGCCCGGTATCGGCGTGATCCGGCCATTCGTCACCACGCCCCATTGGGCGCGCCCCTGATGCCGGTAGTGCAAGACGTGCAATGCCATGAAGATGCCTCGAACAGGTCTGAGTGAAGATGAAGGTCACGCAAACAGCTTCGCGAGCGTGCGCAGCTTCGCGAACGTGACGTCCGGACTGGTCCGGAGGTTTCGGATGAGCGATGCGATGCTTGCCGCGGTGATCTTCGGTTTGGTGAAGCTGCGCGGCATCCGGGGGCCCCACTGCGACATCGCTTCACGGCTGACTTCGTGGATGCCCGTCGCCACGTCTGCCGTGAACATGTCCCCGTCGCAATAGTGTTCGTGCTTGTCGCCCCAAGGGTCCTGCCAATAGTCGAAGACCTGGCTGCCGAGAATGTGACGACCGATCCCCCATGCGTGCGTCCATCCTTTTTCGCTCAGCACACGCTGCCCGATCCCCACGGCGTCCGCGTCAACCAGCTCGAATGCCGAGTGGCTGTACAGCGCCGCGAATCCCTGTGCCAATGCCAGGGTATGGTGATCCGCGGGTGTCGCCCCGCGATCGAGTCGCAGGAACGCGACGGCGGGCGATCCATCCGGCAACACCTGAACGTCGCTCGGGATGAAGCCGAAGTGAGACGTGTACCACGCGCAGGTCGCCTGGAAATCGGCGAGTTCGAGCACGACATGACCGAGGCGAATCACTTCCGGCGCCTCCAGCGGCGGACGCTGGGTATCGTTCACGCGAACGACGGCATCGGGCGAGTTGAACGGCAACGCCGACCGGTGCGGCAGGGCGCCGGCACGTGCTTGTCCCGCGACTGCGTCGACACGAAAACCCGATGGATCGACCAGCGTGACGCGATGCCCGCCGCCGGGCCACGGTGACGGCTCCACGTTCGACGCGCCCGGTACATGGGCAAGCTTGCGCAGTGCGTCGATGTCGTCAACTTCAAGCCCGAAGCCGACGAAGCGGTTTTTTTCGGCCCGCCGGACGACGTAGCAGAACGGTGTGCCGGCCGTGCCGCGGAGGAACAGATATTCGCCGTCACGGGATACCGTTCGCAAACCGAAATCGTTGAGAAATCGTTCGGCCCGTTCCAGATCGGGACGCTCGAACATCAAATAGGAAAGCGCCCGGGCCTTCGTCGTCGGCCGGGGATTTCGTGCGGGTTGTGCAGTCATGAGCTTCATGGGGGGCCTCAGGCAGTCGGCTGGGCAATGTGACCGGCTAGCGGCGACAAGGTGGTGCGCGCACCAAGCAATTGCAGGGATTCGAGAACGAGGCGGGTCGAGTCGGCCACCGGGCCCTCGTGCAGGACCGTTTTGTCCGGCCGAATCACGGCCGCCCAGCCAAACCGCACGACACCCGGCATGAACGTACCGTTCAGGTCCTCCCATCCGTCGTTCTCGATGCGATGAAGGCGCTGCCCGCGGTGCACGACCTGCACCACGATGCCGCCCGCCGCAATCAGCGCGGCTCGCGCGCCGGCGTCGAGCTCGACGCCCGGATCCCGTCCGAATCCGATCAACGCGAGACCGCTACCGAACACGTCGTCGCTCAGGCGGATCGCCCCATCGTGCTTGCGCAGCCATCCCTGCGGAAGGGCTGCTCCGCGCACGAGCCGCGTGGACGAATGGCCGGGGACGAACAGACCGCTCCGGAACGCGTTCTTCGGCTTGATGCCGAGTTCGTCGAAGTGATTCCGTAGCGGCGGAACGAGCCGCGTCAATCGCATCAGGCCATGCGTGAACAACGCGATCCCGGCATTGCGCGGCATCACGAGCTTCCCCATGAATTTCGCGACGCCGATCATCGCCTTGGCGTGAGGTCGGCGTTCCCGATCGTAGGACTCGAGAATTTGCGGGGTTGCGTAGCCTTTGACGACCCACGCCAGTTTCCAGCCGAGATTCGCGGCGTCACGCAGACCGGCGACGAGCCCCTGGCCGACGAACGGCGGCGTGATATGGGCGGCGTCGCCTGCAAGAAAAACGCGTCCCTTGCTGAATGTCGTGACGGTTCGGGCATGAAATCGGTACACGGCCTTGCGTTCGATCACCATGTCCTTGATGCCGCCCCACGGCGCGAGCAGTTCGCGGATGCGTTCGTCGGATTCCATCTCCTCTCGCGTCTCGTCGGGGTGGAGCATGAACTCCCAACGCTCGCGCCCACCGGGGGCAGTCATATGAGGCGTCGGCCGCCGGTGGTCACAGATGAACTCGACATGGTCGATGGGTCGGCGCACGTTTCGCGCGTCGACGATCAGCCAGTCTTCCGCGAACGTCTTGCCCTTGAAATCCTGTCCGATCAACTGGCGCACGATCGAGCTGGCACCGTCGGCACCGACGACGTAGCGGGCGCGCACGACGTGCCGCGCGCCCTGCCCGCTGTCGAGCGTGGCGGCGACGTGATCGGCGTTCTCGTCGAGCGAGACGAGCGTCACACCGAGCGCCATTCGGGCGGTGCGGTGCGCGGTCAGTCGCGCACGCAAGCATCGCTCGAGGTCCGGTTGATAGAACGTCACGAGCTTTGGATGGCCATCGATGCTTCCGAGCGTATTGATGCGCCCGAACTCGCCGAACCAGGGCGAGCGCATCCGGACGTACGGAATCGCCACCGTATCGAGATCGGCTTCGTTCACCCCGACGTACTGCAGGATGCGAAGCGCGTCGTTGTCGAGCGCGATCGCACGCGGCGCCATGAAGATCTCCGCCGCCCTGTCGACGACCAGCACGCGCACGCCTTCCCGGCCAAGAAGCGCGCCGACCGCCGCGCCGACGGGGCCGCAGCCCACGACAAGCACGTCTACATCCGACGGCAAGTCGCGGCCGCCGGCGCAGCCCGCGTTGTCATTGCTGTCATGGACGCCCGACTCGTACGTCAGTTTTGTCTCCGTCACCGTTCTGTCTCCAATTCTTGAGACTGGCCACTGCAGGCCGCCTTGGTGACATTAAAGTCATAGTTGATGTTTTTGTCAATTATGACGTTCGAACGTATACTCAAACACCGAACCCAGGCGCACGCCGATGCCCAACGCTTCCTCCGGTCGCAGCAGAACACCTCCGCCGGCCGTCTCGAACGAGCAACCGCCATCGCGCCCCGAGGTTCGCGAGCCTCGAGGCGCGCGCCGAAAGCGCGAGACGCGGGCGCGCCTGCTGGATGTCGCCTTTGTGCTCATGGCACAAAAGGGGATGGAAGGCGTCGCGATCAATGAAATGACGGAAGCCGCGGACGTTGGGGTTCGGCTCGTTCTATAACCACGTCGAATCGAAAGGAGCGATTCATGCTGCGGTTTTGGAAATCGTGTTCGAGGCGTTCGCGGATGCCCTGGACCGCATCGCAGGCACCTTTTCTGAGAGCCAACAGTTGTGGGCTCTCAGAAAAGATGTCTTTGGCACCCTATATGAATCAAGGGCTTGGACATCTTTTTTGAGACGACTGAGTGGCGCTCGTCTCAGAAAAAGTGTCCTTGGGCACGGAAATTCTCAGAAAAGTCGTCTTTGGGATGTTGCCCGCTTCCGACCACCTGGCTCGGCGGAGCTTGGCAACGAGCATCGGTGCAGAAGTGCGCATCAGAATCCGACCGTGCTGATCGGAATGTGCTACAAATGTGCATGTCGTGTGCGTTGAGCAATCTGCCATGAATCCATACGTCGACTACGACCCAACGACATCCGGTGGTTTCGACCAGTTCATGGAGTCCTTGAGGGACCGTGATAGCGGCGCGCCGATCGTCTCAGCGCGCCGCTTCGCGGCCGCCTTGCATATCGATATGCAAACGCTCGCGCGGCTAGCCCATGTCCATCGCAATACAGTGAGTCGACTGGCGGGCTCCGAAAGCGTGCAGAAATTCCTTCGGGACGCGCTTCGGATCATCCGCGCGGCTACCGATATCTCCAGCGACGTTCAGAGGGCGCTGTTCTGGTATCGCAATGAACCGTTGCCGACCTTTGATTACAAGACTGCTGAACAGCTCGTCTCAGAAGGGCGCACTGAAGACCTGCTGCGTTACGTCACATCGCTCGAGACCGGTGCGGCCGGATAGGGTCGGGTACACTCGTTGCGGGCCTGAAAAATGGCGGCTACTCTCACGTCGTAGCTGTCGGCGAAAGAAAACAGGGAGCGGGGCCTACCGGCTTGGACGTGGTTCCGCGGTATGTTCTTGCCCCACCTCTTCAAATGCCCGCCTGATGAGCGGGCATTTTCTTCTTCGCGCCCACTTAATCGTACGGCCACTCGAAAATTGTGAATTTCGGACCAGCACGCACCACGAACGGCAGTTCGTGGACCTCCATATCGGGTGTAGCGTGCAATTGAGACTGCGTCGTGACCGGCGTCCGTATCTGGCGGCGGATTCAACCGGTCGATGCAACAGCTTGATGGAATCGTTCAGCCTTCGCAAGAGACTTTGAAACAACTGAGTGTCGAGTGGCGGAGAACTGAGTGTCGAGTGGCGGAGAAGGGTCGGCATGCGCTTTTCGCCCGGCCCCGCAACGGCCACTCGATGTTGCGGGGGGTATTTGCAGTCATCGCCGAACGGCATGATAACGAGGTAAGCCTGCTTATCGCGATAGCACGATGGCCTGTTCAAACTTGGGGGCTGTACAACGCGTCACTGCGCCCGCCGGGGCTGCCGCGGGAAATTGACAGGGTTCTTCGCGACGCAGCGCGCTGTGACAATATTAATTCTCAGCAGGTAACTTCATGATTTTTCGTGGATTTCTCTTCTGGTGGCCAATGCTGCAGAACGAAGTGACACTTTTACTTCGCAAACGGTGACAACTTTGCTTTGGTCTACGACTTCGCCCGAGGCCTCCACGCCATTTCCCCTGACGGCTTGGACACAATCGTGCATGCGCATCGCTCATCCATCACGGCGTTCAACGCGCAAATTCACCGCGATTTATGTGCCGGACCTTGCCCCCGACGTCGTAACCGTCACCTCCGTCATCACCGCGAGAATAGATCGAAAGCGGAAAGCACCCTGTGATAATCCTCAGGCGTCTGAATATCGATCCGCGTCAAGCCTGCTTTCGAGAATCGCCTCGCGAGTCGTTCACCCAAGCGATCTTCCATCGAGATATTGCAGACCAATAGGCCGACCTCGTTGTTGTTTTCGATGAAGCGTAGGGTAGCGTCATACGAATTTGCGCCCCCGTTCTCCGCCAAATCAAGATTGTATTGTCGATATTGCTGGCGCCCTATTGCGTTGAGGGTTTCTTTCTGATTTTTATTCCTAAAAAGAGTAAAAATAGAAAAACGTTCTGCTCGATGTCCTCCTAACAACCCACCCTGTAACGCCTGCTTTTGTTTTATTTCCAAAAATGCATCCACCAATCTCATTGGTGACGCCGAGCGCTTACGATCTTGATCGAGATAAAATGCACAGAAATCAGAAACCTCCAAAAACAGGAATGGATAGCTTCGATAATAGCCTTCATGCTGGGTCTGATTGATTTTCCAAGCCACTTCCACTCCAGTTCCCATGAAGATCTTGTCTGGTGTCTCGAACACGAAATAGGCTTCATCACCAACGGCGAATCTGGATATGGGTCGAGCTTCCACCGGGACAACTTGAAGACGCGACATTAGGGACTTGTCCTGGTAGACGAAACCACTGATCCGACCGTCTCCATCAATCTCTTGAACGTAGAAGGCCCCATTTATCTTAAATATTGGTATACCGAATGAAGGCATATCTTCAATAATGGGAACATATCCCTCTAGCTGCGGAGTAGTCAAAGCTTACCCTCCTCGTTCTGACGATCAAATACGACATTCTCCAGCAGAGCATGATGGTGGCTCGCTGTAAGGTGCGTGATCACGCGATAAGGATAGACGCGAATGCCCCGGGAAGCCAGAGGTGCCACCTCAACAGAATCAGCTAATGCGCTTGGGATGATCACCATCGCCACATACTGAGGATCCAATGGAATTGGAGCGTCGACAATCATTTCAACCGTAAATCTTCTGTCGTCGGCGCCCCCGTCTCTGCACTCTCGAATCATCTCTGAAACAGCCTTAGCTTCAAGGTTGAGTCCGAAACTCGTCGAATGAAAGCGCTTTCCATTACCGTCCAGATAGTCTCCGTTACCCTCGTAGAACGCCGCGACGTGACGCGCGTGAGTTGTACTCGCCACATCGATCTTAAATGAATCAATCTCCCATGCCGAATCTAACCATTTCTGATAGCGTCCGCTTCTGAATGCGCCACTATCGAATGGAAATGCCGAGCATGAAAAATTCTCGATTGTGTTTTTAAAAACAAGGACCACCGGCCAAGCATGGGCGTCTAGCAACGAAGGATCGCCTTTGAAACGATATGCCGGTCGTCCATAGAAAAAATAACTGAGATCGCTCTTGAATACGTTGCACATCTGTGGGTTAAGCGCATCCCCACGCAGCATCTCACGAAATCCGGACACATTTGTCGTATGACACCAGTACAGCAAGGGGGTCGTGGGCTCATGTTTATCGAGCCAATCTTGTAGCGTGCTAGTCATCGGAGTTCTTCGTTTCATCCGTTGAAATACTGCAAATAACACATATTGCTTGAATGTCGCACAACCTACCCCAATCGACACGCATTTTCCGTACGGCCTTTGCACGAAACGCTCGATTTGCACGACAGCTTGGCGTAACAGGGCCGTGGGACTTCCTCATATCTACCATTGTGCCATTCAGGGACCGAGACACGTTTATTTTGCGCTTGGTGAGCCCCCTTCGCGGTCCGTCGATACCCCCAAACCCCAATCAAGGTTCGGGACGGAGAATTAACATCGGCCTGTGTAGCCGCTCGTCGTGGCTAATCGAAATTCGCTCGAGCGGTTCGGAGATTGCCCAGGCAGGCGCGCCGGCGGCATAAACGGTGAGACGCACACTGTGGGCGTCGCAGCCTCCAACTCGCCCTTCGCTCTGGTACCGAGCTCCCGGCGCTGGCATTGGACTATCGAAGCGGCGGCCGATCGCGTCAACCGTAATGGGCTGACCTCTCATTCGCAGAATGGCTCCTGCCTTTTCGTTACGGCTCGCAATAAGCTCGTCGAATTGCTCGGCCGACGCATTGACCGACTCCGAGCCAACTCGCACGTACGCAGGTCCCGTGAAATGGGGACGCTCGTTACTCGCACTGACCACGACGGCCACGACCGTCTTGTCGTCGACCGTGAAGGCATGGGACTCGTAACAGCGGATCGGTGGAAAGCAATCCCCAGCTGCTTCGCGCACGCGCTTCTGGAGGCTATCGGAGTTGGCTACGCCCGTGATCGCCCCGTTCTTGTCCGCGACGCCGATAAATAGAATCCCGACATCGCTCCGTTGAAGCGTGTTCGCAAAGGCACTCAGCGTCTGCCGCAATTCAGCTGGCCTTACGCCTTCTGATTTGCGCTCGACCTGTTGGTCCTCGTGGTCAACCAGGCGTTTCCGCAGTTCGCCATCGGTCATCATCGATGTTCCCCATTGTCGCGAGCCAAGCGTGCATGATAATTCGCTGCCTTTCGACGCATCCTGTCCTCCGCTTTCAGGATCGTTTTCGCGACGTTGAGAACAACACGCCCGGGGCGATCTGAATAAGCTGAATCATTGACTTGTATTCCTTTCGAAAATAGGGCAGTCCGTCACGCAAAAAATATGCTCGCCCCCGCCATGCTAGGGCCCAAAGTCGCCCAAGGTGTACCGGCATGCACCCGCGGATCCACATTCGCAAAACGGCGAGCCCAGGCATCAGGATCTTCGTCGCACGGTGTAAAACGTTGGTTCTCGAGCGCGGCGACAAAGCAGTGGCCGATCACGTCGCTAACGTGTTGCGAATCTTCGACTGCCGAAAACGAGAGCTCAAGGCTTGATGAGGAGGCCGCGCACGCCAACATGACGTGCTCCCTGTCATCTTCGATGTCCTGCCAGAATTGCGCGAGGTCAAAGAATCGACCGCCCCTGAAATACCAACAGGCATGCCAAACATAACCCGGTCGCGGGCCAAGCTGCTGTTCACCTGGAGCCATAGGCTTTGCCCACGGACGGCGCGAAACCAGGAGCCTGAAGGAAGTTTGGTATTGTCCGGCTCCATGCGCAATCAACGATGCATCGGCATGGCTTCCGTGAATCCAGTCCTGGACCAGGACATCCGACCATTGCGGACTGGCCGGGGAACGGTCATTGAACGACGACATGGCCCGAAAGGCCCCGCCCTCAAGATCTTTGAGCGTCTGCTCGACGCGATTGAGATCGTCCTCATGGGGCCGGCGACAATGACCAATGCGATTTCGAATCTCCCGGAGCTCCTCGATTCGACCTGCCCAGATCTTTTGGGCAGGCAGATACGAACCAAACAGCGACCACTGATCGTGAGTCAGCTGCAGAAGGGGCGCGGCATCCAGATACGCAAGCTGGTCCTGCGCATCGGGCGTTTGCATGTAGTGGTACGCCGCGCCGCGTTGCTGGCGATCGGCAGAGGTTGACGGCAATCCGTCTGCCCATGCACCTCCCTTTTCGCTGCGCAGTTCCACATAGACCAGCGAGCGCAACCACGTTTCCAGCTGCCACCAGCGGCTATACAGCGCCGACGCCGCGGTGGGCACTCCACCCGTGTTCCACCCCGCCGACAATGCGCGTTGAACCTGTGCGGGCAAAGTTTGCCAAGCCGAACCGTCTGAAGGGCCCATGTTTTCCCCAATGGTGTGATCGATTCCTGCCAAACAGTACCTTACCAGCGCCCGACCTCCACTGCGACTTCCGCCCAGGCGCCGCTCCGAAAACGACATAGCCAGACTCGAGGAACAAAGAGCAACTAAATAGTTCTTCGCAAGCCGATTGATATTTCGCTACGATCGTTTGTATCTAACGCCAGGAGGTGCAGATGAACACGTATCAGGTTGTCATTGACGAAATCAGAAAATCGCACGGGAAGACCGTAAAGCCGTGCTGGATCGCTGACACGAAGGAAAGAAATGGCATTGTTCTTCGGACGAACCGCACGTCCCCTAGAAAGGTCGCTTGCCCGCCAAAGTGGCGTCCGGTCATTGAGGCTGTGCTGCGAAAGCTCGGGCTTATCGTGTGATGCACGAGCATGTCTGGCAACATCCAACACCGCGTTCCCAAACGCTCCCGCATCAATTGAACTTCCCGCTCTCTCAAAGCTTCGAGCGCTTGCCTACGACTGTCGCCCACCGTTCATTCCTGACGCGCAACGATGCCGCCCGGCGGTGAGCGCGATCGCGACTGGGTCGAGCATTTCGAACTTCGAATGTGCAATCATATTGTCAGCCAATCCTGAGAAGCGACTACGTCGTCAAGGGTAGAGGCAAGAGTCATGCGTCGTACTCACCTTCCTCGCTAACCGGCTCGCTCGCATGAGAATTTCTGGTCTTCCGATTAATCATCTCCGCGATCGCATTGGGATCTGGCATCCACTTCAGAACGAGGTTGAACGCAGGAAGGAAAAGCCCTTCAACGAGGTAGCGATGATTCTCTCGGACATTGGGTACGTACGCATGCGTGTCGCGGTTCCGTATCGAACTGCGCAGAACGTCATATGCAGCGTAAATGATGTTGGCTTCCGATTCCAGTTCGTCGCGCGCAGACGAGTTCTTCGGAAGCTTTCCATACTTCCTGGTCCACATCGCTTTCCACGGTCCACTCATCGCATCATTGAGGCTTCCATAGTCTGCTCGCGCACATGACTTAAAAACCGCAGTATCTTGCTTCCTCACCAACTTCGCCCAGGCCGCCAAGTTCGACAGTTGCTCGAGGCTTGGTTGCAGTGTCATCGCGGCGGTGTTTAATTTGCGAGACCCACCGAGATCGTGAGCCAGAAAAAGACCTTTGATGAGATATTCAGCCCCGTTGCTGAAGGTGTTCCAGAACACCACGCGACCGAAGTGTGGGTCAAAGCGCTGCCACGCCTGCTCGAAGTTTTCGTCCCGCATGCCAGTGACAGGGTCGATGCCCGGCATCCTGAAGCAGTTCTTCTCGCCATCCCAAAACAGCAGTCGCGAGGCATTGATGAGACCCACGCCGGCAACGAAGTTATATTCGCCGTCTTCCACGCGAGAACGGTTAAATTTGGTCATGATCGAGCTCGGTCGATGTGAATTGGTGGTGCTCGTGCCAAGTGTATAGGTATAGCGACTAAGCGGGCTCCTAGAGCGTTGGCGGAATGGTAAAGAGACGCTGGAGCATCTCGTCGAGACCCGCGAGCCTCTCGAACGCGCCTTTCGGGAGCACACGCTGATTCGCTCTTTCGGCCTTGATGCCTTGTGCATTAGCACGTGTATGACGCGCAGTCGCGTGATTGGTGATGTCCGGTAAGGGACAACCCGCTTCCGCGCCGAACCAACGATACTCCCTGATTTCGAGATCTTCCGTGACGCCGAGCCAAACCACGCAGCCACTTGGCGCGCGAGCCAACTGTTGGTTGATGGCCACCTGCGTACGCGTGCCGTTGACCAACGACACCTTGAACTGGACGTGTCGCATCACGCTGTCGCAGCACATGACGAGGTCGTATCCGCTCGCGTCGAACTCCGCGCGCAGGATCTCGACGTTCACGACCCCGAGCTGCCAGAGGCGCCGCATAGCCTCGCCGACGAAGACATGTTCAACGATCCGCTCGCGCAACACAGAATATGCGGCATGCCTTGCCCTAGCGTCGGCAACACCGGTCACTTTGGTCTCCATGCCTAGCCCCGCTGGATCGTTGACTATTAGGTTGGTGGTACTTCTTGATATGCGGCGTGGCGCTCGATCAGTGTCGCGTGATACCACGCGCCAAATGCTGCTGAACGCGGAACCTCCAGCCCCAATTGGTAAGCGTTCTCGCAAGCTCGTTCGAGCATCCAGCGTGCCGTCTCTTCGAGATCCGCAGTGAATTCGGGTTCGTCTACGTCACCAAAATGCTTGAGCGCATTTCGGACACGATTCAGCTCGTCGGCGGCCGCTTTGCGATCCCGTGGCGCGTAACCATTGAGGCGGCGATCGCGGGCGATCTGCAGGCCACACCTTCCCACCTCTTTGCCCAAAATCTCCTCGGCTGCACCGGCGAGGGTGATCACCGCGGCGAAGGCGTGGCACTCGAGAAACAGCCTAAGCGCCGCATCGAGTTGTGCGAGTGCGAGATCGATGCGACGGTAGGTTTGAGTAGGCACGTGTCCACCTCGTCTTGATTAGGGCGTGTTCGACCGGCGGACATGACGAGAAACAGCCTTCGCGGCCACCGCGGAAACCAACCGGGCTGCTCCATTCATTTGCCGAAGCGCTCCATCTTCACATTGAGAAGGTCGTTTGCGAAGCTCCGGACGAGTAAAGCCTCCAGTTCGTTAATCAGCGCATCGTCCACCTTGTAAGCGGAAAAATACGTAGCAAGGTGACTCAAATGGCGTCTCGTCAGCCTTACTTGACGGGCATATTCATCAGACGTCCTGAACTCACCACGTTCCGGATGCTGAACACGGTACACGCGTTGGGTCGTGTCGCGGTCCCGGTTGAAGGCCAGATTCATCTCCTTCCACAGACTTTGACGTTGCGCCTTGCCTACATACAGAGCACGCCCCCGTGAGTCGTAGAAGACATATATTCCGTGACTTTCCTCTAGCGCACCCTTAAGACCCAGCAGCGCCTTGGTTGTGTTCGGCGGCCGCGTTGGAAACAGTTCTGCGGTTCCGTTAGTTGACCTTCGATAAGCCGAAAGCTGAAAATATTCAACGACCGGCGCAATCGCGCATTCATGCGCCGACTTGACTGCACGCTGCCTCGCCTTCAACAGCCCATCGGATAGCTTTCTTCCCGTTAGACCGTACTTCAACCAATTGCTTACCGTCCCGGCAGAGATACCGAGTTCGTGACTGAATCGCCCGTTCGTCCCGGCGTCGAATTTGTTGCGTAGGCTTGCAATCGCTTCCTTCGCTATCTTGATACGTTCATTCTGCTCGCTACACCGTATCGCTTTAACGATGGCGCGCGCTAGCTTCTCTTCAGTCAGCCCATTTGTTTCCCAATCTCGGAAATTGGCCTGGCTAAGGCCCAATAGCTTCCCGAGTTCGGGTGTACTTTGAACGCCGAGCTTTCGCTTGAGCGCACCGATAAGACGATCTGCATCTATCGAATTCTTGATCATTTTCTTAATTCTTGTCCGATCTCAGTCTCTGGTGGATTGTTCGTGCGTCAATCACCTTGTTATCGGCAAATGCGTGAAAAAATTTAGAGTCTCATATGTCCATTTGCGGCCGTTCCGTCGGTTCTAAACTGAACCGCCCGGCTGGTGAGCTTCGCAATCCGGCCGTTTATTTTTCCGCATACGACTGAGCGCTTCGGGTCGAATGCTGCCGCCCACGTTGGGCGGCTGTCGGCTCGGATTAACCAGTCTCGGCCGGTTCCTTTCCAATGAGCTAGCCGGGTGGCGGCCCAGTGCTATAGCCTTATCAATCCTCACGAACAAGGAGCAGAAGCCCACCGGGCGCATATTGCCGAATCAGTCCCAGCATTAGGTTAGCCAATCTCAAAGTCGGCTAGCGTCTTCCCCTCAGTGAGAGCGTCGTTCACCCACTTTGGCCGGCGCCCCTTGCCAGACCACGTGTTGCCACGCGTGTCCGCATACTTCGAAGGCCCGTTTAGGGCGGCCTTCGCGGCGGCCATCGTTTTGCGAAAATCGTCTTGCGGCGCCGCGTCAATGCCAACGATGCGCAAAAAGAGGGCGGGGTCCGCCGCTTGTAACTCCAGCGCCTTCCGTTTGAGGAGCACAATCAAGCCCTCAAAATCCAACTTACCGCCAGCCGGGTTGTTCCACTTCCTGCGGCGCTGGAGCACAACTACAAAGAAGCCAATTTTAGAGTTCGGAGTCTGCATGTACTGCCCCTTCAACTGCTCCTCCAAGGCCACGAGGTAGTCGGTAACAGTCCAACGCTCGGACATTTTGAGCTCAATCGTGGCTCGAAGGTCACCCACCTGACACAATACATCGCGCCGGGTTGCTGCTGGAAGGATTGGCTCCAGTGTCACAACATAACGGCCGCCGCTTGCATGATTTAACTCACTCCCAAGAAGCGCCTGGAAGTCTTCTTCGAGGGCCAAGCCTTCGGTTTCCGTCTTGATGTGCTCCATGACCACCAGATTGAACATTCGCCGAAGGCTGAATTCGCCATGTTCGATGTTACGCTGCACTGCGAGCAGGTCATTATGGACGGCTTGAGCGAAAGCAACGAATCCAATCGTTGGCGGTGCGAAGTCGCGCTCGAACTTGGCGTAGTTCTGCTGGGCGACAGGAACGACATAGGCTTCCTCTTCGCGCATCTGAAATTGCAACTGCCTGATGTATTTCGCTCGCGCTCCACTGGTCTTCTTTCGAAGATCGTCCAATATGACGTAGGCCGCTTGGGACTTTGCACTTGCGATTACGGGGAGCAGCGAGTCGCGAAGACGCTGTGCGTGATCGCGGGCGCCAACGTGAAACACCCGTCCATCTTCGTGAACGACATCGTCGGACTCACGCACGACAGTCACCACCCACTCGTATAGGGCTGCGAGAGCCCTCAGGCCGTTCATGCCTCTCTCTGTTAAACCGCTCAAACGGCTCCGCTGGTCTTGGCCGACATACGCGGCTAGATCGAACATGAATTCTTCCGCGGAGCGCTGCTCGGCTGCACGCCAACTGTCCCACCGCACGCTGAAGGTTGCCGGGTAGTGAAACAGCCAGAACTGCCCCCACACGACCGCATTTGAGCGGAGGCGCGTCATGGTGCGGATACGGTCCTCAAGCTCACTACGCGCCCTCTGCTCCTCCGCATCCCCAGGCGAGGCGAGGGAGCCACGGCCGGGAAGCGGGTCGCGGAACGCTACAGACATGCGTGACCAAGCTTCGCCTTCGAAAGTGCCCTGGTCTAGATCTGCCCCGTCAACCACCGCGCAGCTCAGGGCAGCCGCAAGCGCATACGATTCAACGTTAGCTGAGCCTGTCGCGAACGTCCACGCCGCGCCACACAGGCCGCGCTGAATCGTGGAAGGCGCGTCCGGCAAATGCCGAATCAGAGCATCTGCCTGGTCAGCCGACACCGCGCCAGCGTCTGCTTTGGCCAGTACTGCGTGGAATTCCTCGAGGGCTGCCGCCTCATTGGCGCGCGCGACGGGCCAGAACCACTTCGGATATCCGTTGATTTCAAAGCGACCGTAGGAGAGAGCTCGTCTAACCTCGGCCGCGGACAGCGCCGGAAGCTTGGAGCCGTCGCCAAGGTCAAGGTGAAGCCCCTGAAGGCCTGCGACGGTCACGTAGTATGTGGTATTACGCTCGTGCTCACGGAACTCTGGAGCGCGGGTGCGCCATATGACGCTCAGCCCTGCTCGAGCGGCACTGGCAAGGTCAACTCCCGCTGCCTTTTCGAACGCCGAGAAGTCGCACTCGCCGTAGCGTGAGTCATGGTTTGTCCGACGTAGCCAATTGGCAATCCAGACAAGTGCATTCGTGTTCGAGCCGTCTCTCACGCTAACAATTTCGGCCAACAGCGCGTCCTTCGAAGGTTTATCCAGCTCCAACTTATCTCGCTTCGCCTTTTGAGGCCGAGCAACCGACTTCTGTGCAGCAGCCCTCTCCTTGAGCGTGGATACCAGTTCGGTAAATCCAGGCTCGGCAAGCGCAGCAACGTCCCCGTCTTGCCAAAGCGAGTGGATTCCGTAGGAGACAAGGGTCTTCCATATTCCGTCAGGCGTTCGGTCACTTTGAGCGATGACCGCTCGAAGTAGGCCCCGGCGAACAGCATCGGACATCTTCAACGCGCCGCGGAGCTCAGCCTGCTCGCCGGTCCCAAAGTGGAGCTTGCCGTGCGCCTGATAATACGTCAGGCACAGTTCGGTGACGCGTTCGACAGGAAGGCTATCGACTCCAACAACGAGCGCAATCACGCCTTGAACAGCCTCAGCGAAGTTGTCGCACCTTTCGCTGTGCTCGTAGCGCTTCGCATCAAAGCTCTTCACCATGCGGCATAGCAACCCTTCGGCGAGCGCCGCTAGTTGCTCAGGGCTTGCTGAGTCTGCGACATCGTGTGTGAGAGCCCAAGTAAGATTGAACCCGCCGCCGTTGCACATGTACTGCTTGCTTGCCAGATTAGCGATCGTGTCGGCGTCGAATTTCCTCCACGCAAGCTCGCCAAGCAGCAGCTGCAGCGTTCGTTCTTCAAGGTGCGGGCTCGTCTTAGCTGCATCGGCAAGTGACTGGGCATCGTCATCTCGTTCGAGCGACATCAGATACACGAGTTCGGCCGAATGACCCAGTAGCCTCGCGTAGTCGTTGCCATGCTCGGACAGAACCTTGTTGCGGAAGACCTCCAGACGAGCGTAGGTTGCGACATCGAGAAGCGCGGCGCGTGCGTGCCAGTCAGAGCCAACGCTGTCGTATGCCTCCAGAAGAGTCGGTTCAATTCCCGGTTTCGCGGCTTGCCAGTAGTTCTCCGCCGTCAGGGTGAAATGGTTGCGTCCTAGCGTGTCGCCGCAAGTGTCCAGTCGCTCCAGACTGCGCTTCAGCGCTGCGCTCGCTTGCGCCAACGGAATCTGCGTGCTCCGCAGGTCGCCGAAGAATGCAACGGCCTGCGGCTCAACCTCCAGCAACTCCAATCTGCAGTCCACATTGAATGTGGATAGCCAGCCAGCGAGAGTCAGGTACGTCCGATGTACCCCACATTCACCAGTCGCTGCCCTCCACGATAGCGCCGCGACAAGCCGGCGCGCGTCTTCGGGAGACTGAACCAGGGACGAGAGGCGCTTTGCGGCGAGATAGGGAAGCAGTTGATCGGGATAAAGCTTGACCTGATGCCGGCCAGAATCGATGAACAGCCTGGAACCAAGCAGATACGTCAATGAACTTTCGGAGAGCAGGGAACCTACAAGCGGCCGACACGACAGCACCCCATCCCGCACCTTGAGAACGTCGGCGGCCAACTCCATGTTTGGAACCTGACAAACGGCGGAAGCTGCCGCGAGCTTCTCCAAGGCCTCGTTCAAGCTCTCCGGGGAAGGCAGTCCCACCAGCGCTTCGCGGCGGTCTGAGCGCTGCTGAGCCTGAACACCAGAAATCATCCGCTCAAAGATGGAGGTTAGGTCGCCCGGCGGATGGGCCACCGGATCGACGTAGACCAGGACGTCGAGGCTTCCGGGACCATCCGCGAGTTCGTTTAGCCCGAAACGCCGCGCTGCGTCCAACAAGGCCTTGCCGTCAGCGACACCATGGCGATTCTCGAGGTACAGCCTCGCCGCTCTCCTTGAGAGAGGAAGCAAGCGGAAGACCTTCAAATGTTCCCTCGGGAAAGACTTCGCCTTAACTGTGCTGTCGGCATCAACCGTGGCAAGCCCCGCGCTCGGAGCTTCCGGTAAATCCACTTCTTCTGACATGTCGTCTGGCGACTCATCCTTCGCGTCGCCCGCATAGAGCGTTGTACAAAGCTCTTCTTGAACAACGTCAAGAACCGAAGATGTGAGAGTAGCGGGGCGCGACGAGAGAATCCAACTGACATCTGCGCCTGGACGCCCAACTGCCCTGGACACCCTACGAAGTGCCGACTGTAGCCCCGACTCCCGACCTAGCAGCGCCTCGTCCAGAGAATCAACAAACAGGTGCAGTCGGTCGGTGGGAGAGGCCTCCCATGCCCCAAATGCTTTGGCCTCGGTCGCTTCAAGAGCGATGTGAAAGTCGGGCTCTTCGAGAAGCCGGTGAAGAGCAACGAACACTGCGTGCTGCCCTTCGTCACGGAGGCGCTGTGCACAAGCTCGCAGTTCCGTCGTTTTGCCGAAATTTGCACGCGCGGTGATGAGCGAGAAGCGTCCGGCGAGGAGTTGCTCCCAGCCCAGGCGCTTGCGGCTCATGATATCCAGGCCCAGAAGCTCCTTGACAGAGTACTCGGTCAAGAGGCCAAAACGTCGTTCTAGGTCGAGATAATCAGTCATCGCAGGGCAGTTCGGTCGGATTCTTCTTCGTCATCGTCGGCTAGGCCGAGTTCGAGCACGGCGGCCTGTGGACTATTTTGGGATTTATTGACAGTCCGGACAAGCCCCTAGGCTGCGTAAGAAAACTCCGCCGGTGGGCGCGGCCAGAGGAATTCCTGAAGGACCTACACAGTTTTCTCCGATGCGCGTCTGCTACATGCAACATCCAGCGCCAGTCGAAATCAAAGAGGTCGTGCTGGCCAAGCTAAACCCGACGACATCCGTGCAAGCCACTGTTGACGCATTAGCAAAATACGTTGACTCTGACGACATCGTAGTGGCCATCCATCTTAACCGGCACGCCTCGTTCGATCCGACCCAGTTGGTCGCCCGGCCTCAATATTGCCCAGCTCTGGATAATTGATACGTTGGTACCAGATCAATCATCTTTTGGGCTATTGAAAAACTTCATGAAGATTCCCACTGGGACTCGTTATTCTTATCCAGTCTAGCTCCAACCACATCAAACGTAAAAAATGAATAATGACAATATCGTGAAGCTAGCTGCCCTTCACCGGCATTGGATCATAGCTGACTCCGTGCGCATCGTTTTACAACAGAAAACAGTTACTCCCGAACAGGAAGAGCAAGCCATCAAACAATTCGGCGTCGAGTACGTAGCCTTTGGCGAGCACGCGTCAATGGTTTGCCGTATGCAGGTCTGGTACTCGTTACTGTATGTGGTCGTCGAAGGCTACCGGGAACTAGGACAAGAATATCAACCTCTCGAAGAAGTCTTGGCGAAGGCCGAATACGTGGATCTGCTGCGCAGATTCCGCAATGCAACCTTTCACTTCCAGGCAGACCCGCTCAACGATAAATTGATTGACTTCCTGGACAAGCAAGATAGTGAGATATGGATCCGCGACCTCAACAAGCAATTGGAGGCCTTCTTCATGCAAGCACTACCGCTCAAAGAGACCGCGGAGAAACTTGAGCACGAGGGGGCGCCGAAAATCCCTCCCGGCACAAAACTGAGCACACTGTTCCAGTGGGACAAAAAGTAGACGCCGCAGGTCGATCCGGCCTAATTCGCGCCGTGTGAGCGCTCGTTCGGTGATGCCCAACGGACCGAGGTGTAGTAGGCAGAGAGGTAAAAAATCACGACGATTTCTGACCCAGGAATCATCTACCGTCCGGTGCCCTCCGCGAGAACTACGATCATTTTAAATATCACACTTTCTCAGAATTCGATCTGTAAATTATTCGATTCGCGCCCCGAATCTAAAAATCCATGACACACTTACTACAGTGCGAAGGCACCGCTGTGCGCGACACACCTTTCACCACCCATTCATGCGCAACCGGTCCGAGAGTGGCAAAAATAACATATAGCCAAACTTATGGCGTACCCGGTACGCGCCACGCCACGGTGCAGTTTCTCTTCTTAAGGTTCTCAATGTAAGCTGCGACGGCTGCCGGAGCATCGGTCGAATATAGATACAGCTTTCTTAATGTCTTCTCCCTCGGCCGCTGCTGCTGCGGGAGCTGCCTTTCACCAATAAGCTCAGTTTTATTATGATCATCAAGAATGGCATTCAACCTATTTCGGATGGCTGGCATATTGGTTCGAAGCACTTCGACTTTTGCCGCCAATGGCAAAGAAGTAGGCAACATGGCATTCAATGCCTTGACGAAGCGGATTTCGTCGAACGGCAGGCCAACTCCGTCCTCTAATTCAAGCTCTCGCTTGATCGCCGTCACGTCCTGTTGTTTAAGATAGATATCAAACTGTCCCCGCTCATGAGCTCCGTAGAGCTTCAATTCAAGCATGTGCCGAGTATTCTGCAGGAACACAAGCAGGCGGTCATTTGTGGCCTTGTCGTCTGGATCAAAGAACATCATAAACAAGAATCGCCCTCGTCCATTACGGACTTCGAACGCGATTGTAGGCTCATCACGCGCCACAGCCTCAGACCATACGTCAAACAAGCCACCCAACGACAAAGGAGTTCCCATCGTTCATTATTCTCCGAAAAGGAGTTGGTAGTTCATTTTTCCAATATTCGGCAATTACATTGCCAAATTGTGGGAAATCGACCTGTACCAATTACCGAACAAGCGACGCTAGATACCAACCAACCATCAGGCGACACGGCACTCATTTCCGCGAAATGGTCCGCGAGCACAGCGATCGAAAGGTAAGCAGACGCTGATTATCCACTCGTCCGGTGCTTTGAAGGCCGCACGGATGCCTCGAGCGCGTGCATTCTGTTCACTACGTAACGGAGGCACGAAGGCCATCTATCTTGGTCAACCTTGGCAATCTTTCCGCAGCGCGTGATCCTCGAGAACCGATCGATACACCTCAATCATGCCGGCGTTCGCGCGAGTCATGTAAAACCCAACGCCCCCCTTATCTTATACAACGGGACTGCTCTCTGGTCGACCGTGCCGCTCCCATTCTCGGCCCCTGCGACACGCCGACAGTCGATTTGCTTCTCGGCCACAGCCAGCCCTTCAGAAAGTCTGGATCCCAAAGTCGCCGGCAAGCACCAGCCCTGGTACAGTGAGCGCGCGTTCTCAGCCTCCTCCGGTGTGCAGGTAATAGGCGAAATGAGAGAAAAATCCACGCCGCAAGGACATCGCGTCATGTTCGGCCGTGTCACCGCGATCGGCTTCTCGCACTGAGGGCAGACGTCAAGCAACTGAACTGCGTGAACGGGACATCCCGTCATCCAGGTAAGACGATGTGCGGCAAGCATGATCCCGCCGTCGAGCAGACACAGCGGACAAATCCTCTCTCGCGCTCGAACAAGCAAGTGTCGGGCCTCAATCACGTGATGCCTCACCGCGTAACTGAAGGCGGCCCCTCGTGCTCGCCCGCCGACTTCGACCGGGCACATCGATCTCATGGTCGATTGCCCGATCCGGCAAACACGAGACAATTCCGCAATCTCGGCGGAAACCAATGGACCGAACGAGACGCAACCGGCATCGCGCAGCAACGCCCCAACGCTTCTCAGACCGTTGACATCCACTAGGCGCATGAGCACCGACGACAACGACTCGTCAGGATAGGGTTCGACGCGAAGCGCAAGCGGCAGCCGTGACATCGCATTCGCTGGCCTTGCGGAGCACGGCACCCAACTTTGATTTTCCATATCGAACTCCAGATCGATTCAGTGCTCGTTCCTAGCGGTAGGCGCCTGTCTGCATGCTCTGCAGCGTTAGAGTCACCAGCTCCTCTCCGTCGGCGGTATCGAGGTACGTGACCGGCTTCTTCCACCCGAGCGACGGAACCTCTTCGTGTAGCCATGTACACAACCACCGTTTCGCGTCAAACCCGTCCGGTTCGCCTGACTCGTTGACCATTTCCTGCACAAGATTCACAAGCCTGTTCCAGACTGCTTCTGGCACGTGCTCGACCATACATTCGGATCGCCATGTGCCGCAACGACACGTTTTCATGATATTCACCTCACCCAGATTCGAAGTCCCACGCCGGAACCCGTGGCGATCCGATTCGAATCGGATCGCCACGGTTCATTGAGAACACCGCGTCACACGGCCTGCACCACCGGACCGCCTATTGCGTCGACCAATGCGCGATGAAGGAATGCGAACGGTGGCTCCGGCAACTCCGTGAACAAACGCAAGGAAATGTGCTCAACGCTTCGGACCGAACTCAGGATCGAACCCGACCGAGGTCGGTATTGCCGTTCTTCGTTGACCAGTTCCGCGAATCCCCGAGGCCAGTCCGACATGATCCGTCCGATTTTCTGCATGCGCGGCGCAAGCTCATGAATAGCCTTCGAGCGCAGCCCCTTGTCTGTCGACCCGATCGTTGCACCACTGACGCGATACAGAAACGAAAGCACACGCAGCAGTTCCCCAAGGTCAAACGCGGCGAAATCGGAAGAGACGCCAGGTGGACAGTCCGGCACCTCATGCTCAAAGCTCATGCGCCAGCGTCGATCGATGAGCCGAGTGATCATCAATTCGTCCGGCGTCGCAGGTTGACACGCGGCCGAGCCGAGATCCGTACCGCACTGACAACGCGCCAGACCCGGTCGCATCGACGACACATCACGTCGACAGCCTGGACAGCGATCGAGGAGTTGGACGCCGTGGACAGCGCAGCACGTCGCGAATACGTAAGCATTCACGCCCAGCACATGTCGGTGCTCGGCGATACACATCGGGCATACGCGCTCGTTGGTGCCAACGAGGATTGCATCGGGCTCAACCCAGTGACCGTACAAGCTGATCTTCGGGTGCTTCACCCCGTTACAGTCCATCGCGCCTATGCTCATCGGTGTCATCGCACGGACCAGTTTCGGGGAAAGCCGGCAAACACTGGCAAGCGCATCGACCTCCGACGGGAAACGCGGCCGAGCTGCGGCCACGCCCGCCCGTCGCAGCACCATCCCTGGCCCACTCAGCCCATTGACTTCAGCAACGCGATGCAGCACCGACGAGAGCGATTCGCCGCGACGCGGCGTGACGCTAAGAAGAAGAGGGGTCGTCATTGCACGTCCCCCGCAAACGGCTCACCCGGTTGATCGAGCGGCACACCATTGAACTTCGCATCGAAGGGATTGCGCGACGGGGGCGCGTCCTTCCAGATGTGAACGCGGAAAGCTGCGGCGAAATCATGTAGTGCGACGGCTTTCGCACCGCGTCTTTCGGCGATCTGGTAAGCGCCGTTCAACAGCTTGCACATGTAATCCACGAGGCCTGCACTCGCGTAGTACAGCTTCATCGCAACCCGCTTGTCAGCAATGTCCATCATCGGTATGGGCATATCCTTGGCAAGCGCCTGCATCACACCGATAAAAGTCTGAGCGCCCTCCTGGGTGTTCACATCGAACCGACGGATTTCCGTCACTCGCGAGAAACGGCGTCTCAACTGTCCGTTGACCCGGAGCACACCCAGTAGTGACGGTAGACCAGCGAGCACAACAGCGGCGGGCAGCCGGTCCAGCAGCACCTTCAACCAGTTCGCAACCTGTCTCAGTGAACGACGATCGCCCTCGACAAAGTGCTGAAACTCGTCGAGCATGATGATCTCCACGCCGCAACCGTGCACCAGCTTGACAATCTGCTCCGTCAGGCGCGCGCTCGATTGACCGACCTGCGGAATCTCGCCCAAGGCAATCAGGATCGCCTCTGCAAGAGACCGAACGGTTGGCACCGCAGGCACGATGACGTAGAGCACGGGCACGTGCCGGCGCAGGACCTCCTCTCGCACCGGGAATTTAGCGCGGTAGCATTCCAGCACGGTCGATTTCCCAGCGCCGGATTCCCCGATCGTTGCCAGACAACCGGCCTCGCCGGATTCCCGCAGCCACTGATGAACGTCCTCGATACTCTTGAGCGCAGCAACGAAATCCGGATGTTCGACGATGCTTTTACGGACATTGAATCGTTTCATGATGATATCCTTACCGTTCGGTACGCTTCATGACTGAAAATTCAGGAACACTATCGAATCTGACGACCATGGGATCCTCTTGATTGGACTGATCGGAGTTGTTCATGGCGGCCCCGCCAGCGGCTCCGAACACAACTTCCTTGCTCGACTTCCCCTTGATCTGCGCAACCCATTTCCGCTTCTTGAGTTTCTGATCAAGCTCCGCCTTGGCAATGTCGTCCGCGAGACGAATACGTGCCTTACGCAGCGCGACAGAGTTGATATCGATGCGGCTGTCGCGCATGGCACCAGTGACTTCGTTGTGCATCCATCTGGTCAAGTCCTTCGTGTAATCCGGATCGGTACAATCAACGCGAAAGTATTCCTTCTGTCGTGGGTCATATACGTAGACGTAGCCGGTCTGCTCGTTGAAATACCGCACCTTGACTTTTTCATCGTCGGGGATGCCGTGACGCAGCAACTGCAGCGCGCTGGAGTTGTAGGACAGGTGATCGAATGTCACGCCGCTGTTCGTGATCGGCCGCATGATGGTGTTCGTGAACGCAACGGAAAGCTGATCGGGATCGGCAGGCATGTAGATAGGGATCAACCGTGCACTTTCCTGCCATGCCTGAGCCGGTGTCTTGCCCTTCAAGCCGCGATGAGGTGCGTGCTGATAACACTCCACAATCCAGCGCACGACAAACACCGTCAGTTCCTCGAGCGTCACGCATGCAAGCTTCTCGGACGGGTACTCTCCACGATCCTTGGTATTCGACCAAGTCGTTCCGGGAATCAAATGGAAGAGTTGTTCCGCGATCGTGCGCATGAACCGTTCGACGCGGCCTTTGAACCAGGGTGCACGCTTCGGGCAGTACACAAGTGAAATCCCTAGCTCATCACAGCCTGAACGCGTGGCGGAGCCGTGGAATTCCCAAGCGTTGTCGCCAAAGACCATCTCGGCCACACCTCGCGCCAGCCATTCAAGGTGTCCTAGGCCCAATCGATTCAACAGATCGCGCTTGCTGAGCATGGCCATTTGCATTGCCCATCCGACCTCCTCCTGGCCTGGTGAGCGCGCCCCGATATGAAACCCCATCACCATGCGAGTATGCGCATCAATGATCAGTGTCAGTACGGGGCGAACGATGACCATGCGGGTACGCTCACAGACGCACAGCAAGTTCACCGGCGTATGGTCAATCTCCCATCGTTCGTTGAGCCTTTTTGTCTTGAGGCGACGAAACACTGGCCGATACCGCTTCAGCGCTTCGGTGCGGCCCTCCCGGGCTACGGTAACGAGATAGCTGTTCAGTTTCTCGACATGACGATAAAGCGTCGCTCTACTAATCTTGCGTAACGGATTTTCCACGTCACGTTCGTTATGAGCGTCAATGGCATCCTCTACTTGATCGTACAATCTCGCAACATTGAGTTTCTGGCCATTGAGATAGTGCGTTTCGATGACATCCTCCACCAGCGTGAGCAGTGGACCATCGAGGATTTCGCGCCGTCCCTTGTTTTCATGGCGCGGCACCACGTCCATGGCATCACGTGACGGTTGGTAGCGTTCTCTCCACCGACAGAAGGATCGATAGGTTGGCGGTATCGATGCACCAACCTCACATGCCACCCGGTTGATGACGGTCTCGACTTCACGCACGCGCGAGCACTTCGCCTCCTCGACGGCTCTTAGGTAGACGAGTCGCGCACGCATCACGACAAGATCCTTCTCCTCGAAGGTGGTGACATCGCGTCGAGCAACAACAATCGGTGAGGCACCCGTTTCGCGTAGCGATTCGATACTGACGGACCATGTCCCGTTACCGTGTCGTGCCCAGACTTCCGTTTCGTGCAGGCGTATTGGCGAGCCGTAGTCTGAGCTGAGCTCGATTCGCCCATCGGGCAGCGCACTCTGGACACGCCAGACGTACTCACCCTCACGAAACTCGACACCACGCTTAATCAAAAATTTTTGCATGACGCACCTCCGAAGGAGCAACGTAAATGGCTGCGTCGGAGGTCAGCGGCACATCGAGATCGATACCCGCGGCGCCATTGGCGATCCAAGTCAACGCGACGTTGCGCGTATGGGCCAGATGCACGAGGTTTCGGAAAGTCTTCGGATGCTTCTTTTCAACGAGCCTCTGCGCTTCCTGAATCCGTTCGGCCGACATTCGCCCTCGCCACGGCCGCAGGAGCCGCAGTGTCTCGTGACGCGTGCCGCAGATGTAGGTGCGTTCATCCCAAATGAAGAGTGCGTGTCCATGCTGCGCGAGGACGGCTCTCGCACGCGCCATGCGGGCCTGCACTGAAGGCTTTTGTAAATCCTTTGCAGGCTTGGCTTCGACGAATACAGTCGAACCGTCGCGACGCACAATTTCGTAGTCGGGCGTGTATCGAAAAGTCTGGCCGCTCTCGCGGAGAAGAAATGTTCTATCTTGAGCACTGCGAAAGCGCAGTACCTCCGGGCTGAACTCGAGCAGGAGGGTCGACGCCTCTTCGGCCAACGAGTACCAGGGCATCGAGCAAGCGTTTTTGATGGAAGGCGTGAAACCTCGAAAATTCCCGCCGCTGCGGGTATCGTGGGAAGGCATGGTGATGTCTCCTGCGCCCTTTTTGGGCGCGTGGATGTCGGGGGCGCCGGTCCGCATGGACGAGCGCCGGCCGCGTGGATGTCATTTCCACGCAACGAGGAGACGAGTTGGGCTTGACGCGGACGAGCGGAGGGCTATACTGGGACTTACCAGATCGCCAGTGCCCCCGGCTCGCCCGGGTCGAAGAAACCAATCCGTCCTCGATGGGTTGGTTTTTTCTTTTTTGTCAAATAGGCAGCACTCCTAATCCGTTAGGTTGATGGGAAAAGACATTTGAGGAACGTTACCGGTCGAGCCTCATCACCAGTTCATCAAGCAAGGTGACTTCGCCACCGCTCAGACGCGTCGACGCTCGCACCAAGCGATTGATCAGACGCAACGTATCCGAGTGCAGGTCGTCAGGTAGTCGCAGTTTCTTTTGTGAATCCCGGGCCGCCTCGAGCAATGAAGCGACATCTGCTTCGCCCATGCTCAGTGCCGCGGCAATGCGCTCGATTTGCTCGACTGACGGCGGTGGCTTCACTCCGCGCTCAAGCTTCCACACGTACTGGATTGCGACCCCGAGTTGCTTGGCCAGATTCGTCTGACTGAGGCCGGCGCGCTTCCGGTAATTCACCAGTGCATTCGAGAACGGGGTCATTGCTTCTCACATGGACGTTTCCTGTCTCTCAATTTATGTCGTGACCCAGCCGGCCGGCAAGGGAATTTTTCTTTTTCTGCCTGACAACACAGGCAGAAGAAGTCTCGTGTGAATAGAAAAATAGTGGGGCGTGTTATGGAGACGCAGAAAATGAGAAGAAAATAATTTCCCTTTTTGTACAAGTCCCGGCTCGTACGTTTCCCGAATAGGGTCAATTCATTCGTCAAACTTCTGAACGGCGTACGCTGCGGAATTGACGAAAATTGATCTATAGGTGTTCAAACAACACACAGATTTGCGGCGACGGATAAACGGCGCCCGCCGGCCGACAGGCATCCTGTTGTGTCAAAGTTACACTTCTGGTGCAAGTCCGAACTGGATTGCAGGTCGACATGGATGGCCAGTTTGTGGCCATGCTGGACCATAAAGACGAAAGAACTTGCACGCCAACAACGGCGTGCTCGTCGTCAGACGGCTGCGCAAGCACGCTCAGACTTACTTCGTGAGGCCATCGAGGCGATCGATAAGACCATCCTTGGCGATTCGCTCAAATTCTCGCGACAGCAAGGTCACGACAACTTCCGATTTCGAACGGCCGTAGTAGCCGATCTTGGCGATGCGTTCGAGTGCTGCATCCACCTGTACGGGAAGGGTCAACTGAACGAGTCGAGTTGCGTCAGCGGTCGACTTGCGCCCTGCACCAGCCATGACATTTCTCCAGGATCGGGCTACACTTCTGTGGAATTTAATCGTATTTAAATAGGGTTTCAACTCCGACTATGTGTGCTACCAGGAGCGCCGAAAAGATTCCTCGCTTCGCATCGGAAGCGGACCTTGTACAAGCATTTCTTAAGACAATTGAAAACGGTCGGTCGCCGTGGGGCGCAGTGCTGTCCACGACGGAATGGGACTACAAGTCCGGCTTCACCGATGTGCTCGTCAGAACCGAGAACGGTGATCTGGTCGCGTTTGAGGCAAAGCTGTCCGATTGGAGACGAGCAACTCATCAGGCATACCGGAACACCATGTATGCTCGACATGCCTATGTGGTGATGCCTGAACGAGCCGCACAGCGGGCACTCGCGCATCCTGAGATCTTCTCAACCTATAAAATCGGACTTTGCGTTATGGGGATTGATGGTATAAAGGTTCTCATCGAGCCTCACGATTGCGATCCCTTGCTCCCGTATTTGCA
This sequence comes from Burkholderia sp. BCC1972, assembly GCF_905339605.1. Taxonomy (NCBI): domain Bacteria; kingdom Pseudomonadati; phylum Pseudomonadota; class Betaproteobacteria; order Burkholderiales; family Burkholderiaceae; genus Burkholderia; species Burkholderia sp. BCC1972. Next base: position 206,587 of record NZ_CAJPGH010000009.1, read on the forward strand.
TCAAAAGGCTCAAAATCATTTCGATCAAATGGCCAATGAACAATACGGTAGACCTCGCAAACGTAGCCAAGAGGCTGTGCGTCACAATTGACGCCTCCCTTGTCCGTCCACTGGGCAGCGGGGCGTTTAAGCAGGTTTTCCTGATCGAGAAAGCCGGTGAGCACCTTGCGCTCAAAATTTCAGCCATCTCAGATGGCTTACAACCACGATTCGAGCGAGAAGTAGCCGCACTCCGTGGATGTAATCACTCATCTATTACCAAGATATTTGAGTGCTTCCCGTACAAGGAAAGAGAGTTTGTCTACTGGACAACCATCGAGGAGTACCTTTCCGGTGGGACACTGAGTGCTCGTCAACGGATCGGAGCGATATCCCCTGACGAAATCCGCGCTATTGCGATTCCGCTCGCCGACGCTCTCGCACATCTGGATTCGAAAAATTTAGTCCACCGCGATATTAAGCCTGCGAATATTTTATTCAGATCTAAAAATGATCCCGTTTTAACAGATTTTGGCCTAGTCCGAATGCTTGATGCATCTTCATTGACCGAAGATTTCATTTTTCAAGGTCCAGGCACACCTTTTTATTCTGCACCAGAGCAGCTTAACAATAACAAGACCGCCATAGACTGGCGAACAGATCAGTTCGGACTAGCAGTAGTTCTAGCTGAGTGCGCACTTAACTACCACCCGTACTCGTCGCCCGGCATGACCAGACAGGAAATTGTTCAAGCCGTTGCTGAATATAATGAAATACCGGAGCGCACTGCACACGATTTGACGAGCGCCGGATTGACCGCACTCATTCGCGCCTTGCAACCCTGGCCGATTTCACGGTATCGTTGGCCGTCTGATTTCATCAACGCTCTATCGGGGACTGGAAATGGGCGTATATCATCAAATGGGCCATGATTCATGGAATTTAATTGACAGGCCAGAATTGCAAAAATACCGCGGCATCATTTTAAGCCCTGTCAACAATTCTCCCGTTGAAATATTGGATCGTCTCGACCAGCTGGGTTTTACCCGAAACATGATCGACATTATTCTCGATCCGCAACTTTACAAACCACGAAGTGATCGTGGCAAGCTAGCAACTTGGCCATATTTCCCGGGCGATCTCGATTCTGCTGACTTGACAAAAGTCGCCTGGTGGGTTCAACGCGGTGAAGCACTCGTAAAATGTGCCAATGAAATCGGGGCGACAGCCATTTGCTCTCCTGCCATGTTGCCACGAGTTTATGATGACGCATACTACAGCCAAATAGTTGATATTACAAATCAACTACAACCAATTGCACTCGAGTCAAAAATAGAAATAATCTTGACTGCAATTGTTGATCTTAAAGCCTTGGCAGATAAGAATTCACCTCACCGTATCGCCACAGTTTTGACTCGGACAAAAGTAGCACGCGCTTATTTGATATTTTCAGATGATCTCAAACCAAGACAGCAACGCACCGACTACGAATCATTGGCAAATGCCATAAAACTTATAAGATTGCTCGAACAGGCCGGCACAAAAGTGATTATTGGCTTCAGCGGGTTAGATGGAATTTTGTGGAAGCACGCGGGCGCCACGGATCTCGCGACCGGCAAGTTCTTCAACCTTCGACGCTTCGTTCCCGGAAGATGGGACGATGCGGCTGACGGTGGCAAGGTTGTACCTTACTGGACGGACGACGGGCTGATAACCTGGCTTCGCGAACCAGATGTCCAACTCCTTTTGAACGCCAAATTAATCGATCGCCAAGCGGCTTCACACAATCCACATTCGGCCGAAATTTTACAAATTCTCGACTCTAAATCAGGCACGCCCTGGGTTGCCATCGGCTGGAGACAGTATCTCTACTGGTTTCAAGAGATAGAACAAAGCATAGGCCAGGATCCGAGCTACGCTCTGGAACTACTGCGGTCAGCTGACAGGAAGTGGGGGGAAATAGAGAAATCCGAGATACAACTGTATGACCGACTTAACACTGGTGAGTGGATTAGGCCGTGGATAAACGCCATCGTAGAGGCTTCGCGCTAGCGCTCAGACTCTCCTAAGTCTCAAGGCCGCCGGCGAACACTAAACCAAACTTACTGGCAAGTCGTTCGGCGGCCAGTATCCACGAAGCGTCAACACTCCATGCTGCTCTTGATGCTCGAGCTTGCTTGATGCGATCCCATGCTCCTGTGGCTCGCAGACCGACCTCCATTTTTGCCTGATCGGATTGACAAAAAAGTCCACCGCGCATCCACTCAATGCCGTGCTCTGACATCGACGCGATCGTAGCGTAAAGCGCGTGGTTGCCGATGGCGGTCGCGATGCCCGATTGGCGTCCCCACATCGATACTGTCGAGCAGTTGCCCCGGTTCGGTCGTGTCGAGCACCGGCATCTTGCCCTGCTTTGTAGTGTGGCTCGGGCCCCCGACGCGACCGGATTGTACGGCACAACCTGGCCGGTGATGATTCAGTCGAACAGGTGACGGGTCGCTGTTGCACGCTGCTTGACGGTCGTGATCGACGATACCTTTGTGTGAACGAGCGCCACACATGAAATGACAATGAGCGCTTCTGATGCGACAAATTTGACACCGTCGATCAAACATTGCGTCCTAGATCACCATCGCAAAATATTCTCTGATCATTCTCTGTCTGTCGATATGAATTACGTCCCTGACACGTGGATGGTAGCCAATTATTCAAAGACAACATATCGAGACTGCGGACATCTTTTCTGAGAGACAACAACAGTTAGCCAGGCGAGCGAACCTCACCTCCTCCCCCGTACCGGTATTCGTCAAACCAACTGTACCGGTACTGTACAGAAAACCGTCGCTAAACTGATCTCCATCCCAGCCTAGAACTGAACGGAGAATCCGCGATGGAATTCCTGACCCTCAGCGCATTGCCTGCCGGCATGCTGTTCGCGCTCGTCACGTCGATCACCCCCGGCCCGAACAACACGATGCTGCTCGCGTCCGGCGTCAACTTCGGGTTCCGCCGCACGATGCCGCACCTGTTCGGCATCAGCATCGGCGTCGCGATCCTGATGCTGTGCGTCGGCTTCGGCCTCGGCGAGGCGTTCAAGCGCCTGCCGTTGCTGTACACGATCCTCGAAACCGCAAGCGTCGTGTACCTGCTGTACCTCGCGTGGCGCATCGGCACGTCGGGCGAAGTGAAGGCGCACGGCGCCAAGCCGCGGCCGATGACGTTCGTCGAAGCCGCCGCGTTCCAGTGGGTCAACCCGAAGGCGTGGATGATGGTGCTGACCGCCGCGACGACGGTCCGCCTGTCCGCCGACTACGGGATGAACGCCGCGTGGATGTCCGTCGTGTTCATCCTGATCGGCTTCCCGTGCATCTGCCTGTGGGCCGCGTTCGGCCTCGGCCTGCGCCGCTTCCTGTCGAATCCGCGCGCGCTGCGCATCTTCAACGTGACGATGGCCGTGCTGCTGATCCTGTCGCTGTACCCGCTCGTCGCCCATCTGCTGCCGCAGTAAGCGCTCACAAGCGCGCCCGTTGAGCTTCACGTGATGCAGGCGTACCCTTTCGGTACGGGCGCGTGCAACCGCTTCGGCGGTTGCACCGCTGCTCTGCATGGAGGTTGCTGATGAAGCCAATGCTGAGAGCGGGCGAGCACATCGAAGGCATGCACTGGATCGCCGAGTATCACCCGCTCACGCACGACATCCGCGTGCTGCGCGAGAACATCGAAGTCGGCACTTACTGCGCGCCGCCGACGCTGTTCGGCGACGAGGAAGGGATGGGCGCCGCGAACCTCGCCGATCATCGCGGCCGGGAGGCCGCGCTGCGCGCGTATCTGCGCAACTTCGTCAAGGAACACGACGCGGAAGAATAGCGGCCCGAACGACGCCGCTCACAACGGACCGGTGCAGCGCACCGGCCCGCACGTCGCTCAATGCCCGAGCGACTCGATCTTGCCTGCCGGCTGCGCGACGCCATGCGGCCGCGCCATCTGCTTGATCAGCAATGCGATGCACGCGAGCACGCCCGCGACGGCGATCGTCGCGAACACGCCAGCGAACGTGAAGTGCCGGCGCGTCAGTTCGGCAACGAGGAACGACCCCGCGATCCCGCCGAAGCGGCCGACGCCGAGCATCCACGCGACGCCCGTGCCGCGCCCTTCGGTCGGATAGAACGCGGCGGCCAGCGCCGGCATCGACGATTGCGCGGTATTCATCAGCACGCCGGCCACGAACACGACCAGCACGAGCAGCCCGACGTTGCCGGCCGCCTGCCCGATCGCATACACGCTCACCGCCGTCAGCGCGTAGCACACGGCGATCACGCGGTTCGCGTTGAAGCGATCCATCAGCACGCCGCACAGCACCGCGCCCACGCCGCCGAGCGGGAACAGCGCCGAGATCAGCGTCGCGCTCTTCGGCGTCAGCCCCGCATCCTTCAGCAGGATCGGCATCCAGTTGATCGACGCGTAGAAGATCACGAGGCCCATGAAGTACGCGAGCCACAGCATCACCGAGCCGACGATGTACGAGCGCGACAGCACGACGCCGAGGCCCTTGCTGCCGGTCTGCGGCGCGGCTTCGGTCATCGCGAACGAGCCGGCGTTCAGCGCGTCGCGCGAAATGCGCGCGAGCGTGGCGCGGATCTTGTCGACCTGCTGGCCGCTCGCGACCATGAAGCGCACCGATTCCGGCATCTTCAGCAGCAACAGCACACCGAGCAGCAGCGGCGTCACGCCGCCGAGCACCAGCACGCTGCGCCAGCCGAAATGCGGAATCATCCACGCGGCCAGGAAACCGCCGAACGCGGCGCCGAGCGGGAAGCCGCAGAACATCAGGTTGATAACGGTCGCACGGCGCTTGTCCGGGCAGAACTCGCCCATCATCGTGACCGCGTTCGGCATGGCCGCGCCGAGCCCGACGCCGGTGATGAAGCGCAGGATCGTCAGGTGTCCGATGGTGTTCGAGAAGGCGGACATCAGGCATGCGACGCCGAACAGGAACACCGAGCCGAGCAGCAGCGAACGGCGGCCGAGCCGGTCGGACAGCGGGCCCGACACGAGCGCGCCGCACGCGAGGCCGAACAGCGCGGCGCTGAGTACCGGCGCGAGATCGGGCTTGGTCAGGTTCCATTCGCCGAGCAGCGACGGCGCGATGAAGCCGATCGCGGCCGTATCGAAGCCGTCGAGCAGCACGATCACGAAACACATGAGGAACACGAGCCATTGAAAGCCGCCGAACGGCTGCTCGTTGATGAAGGTCTGGACGTCGACCACGGGTGTGCGATTCATCGCTAGTCTCCTTGTCGGCCGAAACGGGCGCTTCAGCGCGGGTTCCGGTCGTATCCAACATTGATATATGCAACAAGCGCGGCCTCGTGGCCGCGCCTTTCCTTCGTTCACGCACCGATTCGCTGCCGGCGCGCTCGTTCATCGTCAACCGCCCGCCAGTATCAGCGGGCCGCGCGATCGGATCACCGCCGGCGCTTAACCGGCCGCATCCTGTTCCTTGAAAATCTTGTCCGCGAGATGGAACGCGGAATTCGCAGCCGGCACGCCGCAATAGATCGCGGTTTGCAGCAGTACTTCCTTGATCTCGTCGCGCGTCACGCCGTTGTTGCGCGCGGCACGCAGGTGCAGCGCCAGTTCCTCGCCACGGTTCAGCGCGACCATCATCGCGATGGTCAGCAGGCTGCGCGTATGGCGCGGCAGGCCGTCGCGCGTCCAGATCTCGCCCCATGCATAGCGCGTGATCAGGTTCTGGAATTCATCGGTCACTTCGGTGCGGTTCTCGATCGAACGGTCGACGTGCGCGTCGCCAAGCACCGCGCGGCGCACCTTCATCCCTGCTTCGTAACGTTCCTGGTCGTCCATCGCCATTGCCTCACGCGTTCAGGAAATCGAGCAGCGCACGGTTGAAGCCGTCGGTGCACTCGATGTTCGAAATGTGCGCGGCGTCGAATTCGACGTGCAGCGCACCGGGAATCGCGGCAGCGAGCGCGCGGCCCTGGTCGGGCGGCGTCGACATGTCCTTCGCGCCGGTCACGACGAGCACCGGCAGCGTGATGCCCTTCACTTCCTCGCGCAGGTCGGCCGCGTTCAGCGCGTCGCAGTTCGCCGCGTAGCCGTCCTTGTCGGTATGCACGAAGGTGTCGCGGATCGCGTCGAACAGGCGCGGCTCGCGTTCGACGAACGCGTCCGTGAACCAGCGCGGCAGCACGGCGTCGGCGAGCGCGGCCATCCCTTCGGCGCGCGCCTTCTGCGCACGCGGCACCCACACTTCCGGCGAGCCGATCTTCGCGGCGGTATTCGACAGCACCGCACGTACGATGCGCGACGGGTGGCGCGCGGCGAGTGCCGCGCCCGTCAGCCCGCCCATCGAGATCCCGCAAAAATGCGCGCAATCGATGCCGACGTGGTCGAGCAGGCCGATCACGTCGCCCGCGAGCTGCTCGATCGTGTACGAACCGGCCGGCGCGTCGGAATGGCCGTGGCCGCGCGTGTCGTAGCGCAGGATGTTGAAGTGCGGCGTGAGCGGACGAATCTGCGGCGCCCACATCTGCAGGTCGGCGCCGAGCGAGTTCGAGAAGACGAGCCACGGCGCGTCGGCGCGCGCGGCACGGTCGATCCGGTAATGCAGTTTCACGCCGTTGACAGTGGCGAAAGGCATCAATGTTCTCCTGGTTGGATCGTGCCCGCATGCAGCGCGAGCACGGCGTCGACGTAGGCCTGCGCCTCGCCGACGTAATGTGCGGGATCGAGCAGCCGCGCGAGTGCGTCGCGCGACAGGTGGGCCGACACGGTCGCATCGGCGGCGAGCACGTCGAACAGCGTCGCGCCGGTGCGAACGGCTTCCTTCGACGCGTGCTCGACGACATGGTGCGCATCGAGCCGGCCGATGCGGTCGCCGAGCGCGAGCATCACGGCTTCGCCGAGAATCAGCCCATGCGTCAGGTCGAGGTTTGCGGCGAGGCGTTCGGTATTGACGTCGAGGCCCGCGACGATCTGGGCGATCTGCGCGAGCGCGCCGCCCGTCAGGCGTGCGAGGTCGGGCAGCGCATCCCATTCGGCCTGCCAGCCGCCGAGCGCGCGCTCGTGTTCCTGCACCATCCCCGCGAACACGGTCGCGACGAGGTTCGGCGCGCGCACCGCAGCGGTCAGCACGGCCGCGCAGCCGACCGGGTTGCGCTTGTGCGGCATCGTCGACGAGCCACCCTTGCCGGCGGCGACCGGTTCGCCGAGCTCGCCGACTTCGGTCTGCATCTGCAGCGACACGTCGCGCGCGATCTTGCCGAGCGTCCCCGTCAGCATGCCGAAGCAGGACGCGGCTTCCGCGATGCGGTCGCGCTGCGTGTGCCACGGCACCGCCGGCACCGCGAGCTTCAGGTCGGCCGCGAGCGCGGCCGTGACGCCCGCCGCCTGCTCGCGCAGGCTCGCGAGCGTGCCGGCCGCACCGCCGAACTGCAGCACCAGCGCACGCTCGCGCAATTCGGCGAAGCGCGCGCGATGGCGCAGCAGCGCATCGAGCCATTGGGCGAATTTCAGGCCGAGCGTGATCGGCAGCGCCTGCTGCAGCCACGTGCGGCCGATCATCGGCGTCGCGCGATGCGTGCGCGCGAGCGCCGCGAGCGACGCGCAGGCTTCGTCGAGCATCGGCTCCAGCACGTCGAGCGTATCGCGCAGCTGCAGCACGGTCGCGGTATCGATGATGTCCTGGCTCGTCGCGCCCCAGTGCACGAACTTCGCGGCCTCGGGGTCGTCGGCCTTCACCTGCGCGGTGAGCTGCTTGACGAGCGGAATCGCGAGATTGCCGCCGAGCGCCGCGCCGTGCGCGAGCGCGTCGGCGTCGAGCCGGCCGGCGTCGCATGCGCGCTCGATCGGCGCGACTGCAGCGGCGGGAATCACCTGCCGCGCGGCGAGCGCGCGCGCGAGCGCGGCCTCGACGTCGAGCATCCGCTGGATCGTCGCGCGGGGCGACCAGATCCGGTTGAGCGGCTCGGTGCCGCAGATGAGGGAGGTCAGGCGGGCGCTGTCTTCGAGCATGGCATCAGATAGGGGAAACGGCGTGCGCCTATTGTCCACCCAAGCGCGCCGGCCTGCGCGCGAGCGCACGCGCCGGCACGCCTGCGGTTCAGGCAGCGGCCTTCTGCGTCGCGTCGATCAGCGGCACGCCGGTCAGCTTCTGCAGTTCGTCGAACGACAGGTCGGTGAAGATCTCGCTCACCGCGAGGCCGTCGGCCGTCACGTCGAGCACCGCGAGATCCGTATAGATGCGGCTCACGCATTGCACGCCGGTGACGGGGTACGAGCACTGCGCGACGATCTTGCTTTCGCCCTGCTTCGTCAGGTGCTCCATCATCACGAACACCTGCTTCGCGCCGATCGCGAGATCCATCGCGCCGCCGACCGCCGGAATCGCGTCGGGCGCGCCCGTATGCCAGTTCGCGAGGTCGCCGGTCGCCGACACCTGGAACGCGCCGAGCACGCAGTAGTCGAGATGGCCGCCGCGCATCATCGCGAACGAATCGGAGTGGTGGAAATACGCGCCGCCGGTGAGCAGCGTCACGTGCTGCTTGCCGGCGTTGATCAGTTCGTCGTCCTCCTCGCCGGGCGCGGGCGCCGGGCCCATGCCGAGCAGGCCGTTCTCGCTGTGCAGGAAGATCTCCTTGCTCGGGTCGAGGTGGTTCGCCACCAGCGTCGGCACACCGATGCCGAGGTTCACGTACGCGCCTTCGGGGATGTCCTGGGCGACGCGCTTGGCCATTTCATCGCGGGTCAGTCGTTTCATGTCGGGTCTCCTCAGGCGGTCAGGCGGCTTGCGATGCAGCGTGTTCGGCGGCCAGCTCGGCCGCATGCGCGGCCTGCGGCACCTCGACGACGCGCTGGACGAAAATGCCCGGCGTCACGATGTGTTCCGGGTTCAACGCGCCGAGCGGCACGACTTCCGACACCTGCACGATCGCGACCTTCGCGGCGCTGGCCATGATCGGCCCGAAGTTGCGCGCGGTCTTGCGATACACGAGGTTGCCCCAGCGATCGCCCTTGTATGCCTTTACGAGCGCGAAATCGGCGTGAATCGGCGTCTCGAACACATACTGCTTGCCGTCGATCACGCGCGTTTCCTTGCCTTCCGCAAGCTTGGTGCCGTAGCCCGTCGGCGTGAAGAAGCCGCCGATGCCGGCGCCCGCCGCGCGGATGCGCTCCGCGAGGTTGCCCTGGGGCACGAGCTCCAGCTCGATCTCGCCCGCGCGGTACAGCCCGTCGAACACCTGCGAATCGCTCTGGCGCGGGAACGAGCAGATGATCTTGCGCACCTGCTTCGCCTTCAGCAGCGCTGCGAGGCCCGTCTCGCCGTTGCCCGCGTTGTTGTTGACGATCGTCAGGTCGCGCGCGCCCTGTTCGATCAGCGCGTCGATCAGCTCGGACGGCATGCCGGCCGTGCCGAAGCCGCCGATCATGATTGTCGCGCCATCGTGGATGTCGGCAACCGCCGACTGAAGCGATTCGAAAATCTTGTTGACCATGTCTCTTCCTGATGCGAACCCGCGGCTCGTGCGCGGCCTGTCGAGGGGACACGCGCGTGCCGCGTGCCACGCCGGAGGCCTTCGTCGACCCTCGGCTTTTGTTCGCTATTCGAACCTAGATTCGATTAGCGAACGATGGGCCGATCATAGAGTCGCGCACAGCGCGTTGTCAAGGCGGGTTCCCTCGGGGGCCGTCGCATCGTCGAACGGCAAGCCGACATAGTTTTCGGCGAGCGACTGCGCGGCGGCGCGCGAGCGCGTCACGTATTTCAGCTCGGCAAACTTCAGGCGATTGACGAACGGCGAGTCATCCGGCGACGAATGCAGCATGTTCGTCATGAAGTACGAGAAGTGCTCGGCGCGCCACACGCGTTCGAGGCAGGTCGCCGAATAGGTGTCGAGCGGCGTCGCGTCGCCCGTCCGGTAGCGTGCGCCGAGCGCGCGGGACAGCGCGCGGACGTCGGCCACCGCGAGGTTCATCCCCTTCGCGCCGGTGGGCGGCACGATGTGCGCGGCGTCGCCGGCGAGGAACAGGCGACCGTGCTGCATCGTCTCCGACACGAAGCTGCGCATCGGCGTCACGCTCTTCTGCGTGATCCGGCCCTCGGTCGGCGTCCAGCCGGTGTCGTTCGAGAAGCGCGTGTGCAGCTCGTCCCAGATCCGCGTGTCGGACCATTCGGCGAGGTCTTCGTCGGGCTTGCACTGCAGGTACAGGCGCGTGACCGTCGGCGAACGCATCGAGAACAGCGCGAAACCGTTGTCGTGGTGCGCGTAGACGAGTTCGTCGAGCGACGGCGCCGCGTCGGCGAGGATGCCGAGCCACGCGAACGGGTAGACGCGCTCGAACGTGTTCAGCCGCTCGGCGGGAATCGTCTGCCGCGCGATGCCGTGGAAGCCGTCGCAGCCGGCGATGTAGTCGCAGTCGATGCGGTCCGCGCGGCCGTCCGCGTGCTTGAACGTGACGAACGGGTGCTCGCTTTCGACGTCGTGCAGCGCGACGTCGCTGACTTCGAAATGCATCTGGTGGCCGTGCTCGACGCCGGCCGCGATCAGGTCGCGCACGACTTCGTGCTGGCTGTAGACGGTAATCGCGCGCCCGCCGGTCAGTTCCGACAGGTCGATACGGTGGCGCTGGCCGTGGAACAGCAGCTCGATGCCGTGATGTTCGAGCCCTTCGCGGCGCATCCGGTCGCCGAGGCCGGCTTCGTTCAGCGTGTCGACCGTGCCCTGCTCCAGCACGCCGGCGCGGATGCGGTTCTCGCAGTATTCGCGCGAACGCGCTTCGACGAGGATGGAATCGACGCCTTGCAGGCGCAGCAGATGGGAAAGCAGAAGGCCGGACGGACCGGCGCCGATGATCGCGACTTGGGTGCGCATTGTTCGTCTCCAGAACATTAATTCGAATCGTGGAACACATTTGAGCGCTTTCCCGACTATGCGGCAACGCGATTCAGGAGATATGTTGTATACGTTTTGGAGATATCGGCCCGGCGATGGAAACGCTCGATCTGAACCTGATTCCCTACCTCGTCGCGCTCGACGACACGCGCAACGTGAGCCGTGCGGGCGACCTGCTCGGCGTGAGCCAGCCACGCGTGAGTACCGCGCTCGGCCGGCTGCGCGAGTACTTCGGCGATCCGCTGTTCGTACGCACGTCGCGCGGGATGGAGCCGACGCCGCGCGCGCTCGCGCTGCTGCCGGCCGCCCGCGACGCGCTCGCGCAGATCGAGCGCGGCCTCGTCGCGCCGCACGACTTCGACCCGGCCGCGAGCGCGCATACGTTCTCGATCGCGCTGTCGGACGTCGGCGAGATCGTGTTCCTGCCGAAGCTGCTGCAGGCGTTCGCGACGCGCGCGCCGCACGCGAACCTGCGCTCGGTCTCGCTCGCGCACGACGAAGTCGGGCGCGGCCTCGAAGCCGGGTCGATCGATCTCGCGGTCGGCTACTTCCCGGACCTCGACGGCAACAATTTCTTCCAGCAGCGGTTGTTCACGCACCGGTTCGTCTGCCTGATGCGGCGCGGCCATCCGTTCGAGCAGGCAGCGCCGTTCACGGTCGAGCAGTTCCTCGCGTGCGGACACGCGGTGGTGCGCGCTGAAGGCCGCAGCCAGGAGGTGCTCGAGAAATATCTCGCGAAGCAGCGCATGCAGCGCCGCGCGGTGCTCGAGACGCCGCACTTCATGAGCCTGCCGTTCATCCTGAGCCGCACCGACCTGATCGCGACGGTGCCGCACGCGATCGGCTATGCGTATGCGGCCGAGCACGCGTTCATCGTGCCGGTCGAGCCGCCGCTCGCACTGCCGCGCTTCGACCTGAAGCAGCACTGGCACCGCAAGTACCACAACGATCCGCGCACCGCGTGGCTGCGCAGCGTCGTCGCATCGCTGTTCAACGACGAGCAGGACGAATGGCCGAAGTGACGAAGCACGAGCGGCAGGCCGCACGCACGACCCGCGAAAGCATGAAACAATGGCCGGATATCGGCCGCCGCTGACGGCCTTCGATGGAGCCACTACATGGGTAAAGGAAAGAAAACCGCGCGGCCCGAGCCGGCCGTGTCCCGGCCGAGCCGTGAAGAAGCGGAAGACGCCGTCCGCGTGCTGTTGCGCTGGGCCGGCGACGATCCCGCACGCGAAGGGCTGATCGATACGCCCGCCCGCGTCGTGCGCGCGTACGAGCAGTTCTTCGCCGGCTATGCGCTGGAGCCGCGCGACATCCTCGCGCGCACGTTCAGCGAAGTCGACGGCTACGACGAGATGATCGTGCTGAAGGACATCCGCTTCGAGAGCTACTGCGAGCACCACATGGTGCCGATCATCGGCCGCGCGCACGTCGCGTATCTGCCGAATCATCGCGTGGTCGGCATCTCGAAGCTCGCGCGCCTCGTCGACGCATTCGCGAAGCGCCTGCAGATCCAGGAAAAGATGACCGTGCAGATCGCCGACACGCTGTTCGACGTGCTGCAGCCGAAGGGCGTCGGCGTGATCCTCGAAGCCGCGCACCAGTGCATCTCGACGCGCGGTGTGCACAAGCCGGGCGTCGAGATGGTCACGTCGCGCATGCTCGGCACGTTCCGCACCGATCCGTCGACGCGGCGCGAATTCCTGTCGATCGTCGCCAATCCTTCTTCAGTCAACCTGACGAATACCTGATGGAGCAGACGAAGCAAACGGCGCACGCGCCCGTCGTGCTCGTGACCGGCGCCGCGCGCCGGGCCGGGCGCGCGTTCGCCGAGTATTTCGCGAAGCATGGCTATCGCACCGCGGTGCACTACGACCGTTCGGCCGATGCCGCGCAAGCGGCTGCCCGTGCGATCGCCGAGCGCGGGCACGATTCGGCGGCGCTGCAGGCCGACCTGTCGGATGCCGCACAGATCACCGCGCTGATCGACCAGGTGTATGCGCGCTTCGGGCGCCTCGACGTGCTGGTCAACAACGCGTCGGTGTTCTGGCAGGACCATTTCCCGAGCTTCGACCTCGCGGCGTTCGACCAGGCGTGGGCCGTCAACTGCCGCGCGCCGATCCTGCTCACGCGCGCGTTCTACGAACGGGCACGTGCGGCCGGCACGCAGGGCGTCGTCGTGAACGTGGTCGACCAGAAGATCAAGGAAAACTTTCACCGCGACCACTTCAGCTACACGGTCGCCAAGGCCGCGCTCGGCAACCTCACGCAGATGCTCGCGCTGTCGTCCGCGCCGGTGCTGCGCGTGAATGCCGTGTTCCCCGGGCTGATGCTGCCGAGCGACGACCAGACGCAGGCCGACTTCGAACACGCGAGCCGCGCGTCGACGCCGCTCGCGCGCATCGCCGGCCCCGACGACGTCGCGAGCGCAATCCTGCTGCTGACCGGCAATGCGTACAACGGCGTGGATTTCGTCGTCGATGCGGGGCAGAACCTGATCCGCGTCGACCAGGACGTGCTGTACAAGCACCGCTCGCCGGACGGCAAGCACTGACGCGCACGGCGCGCGCCCGTGCGAACGGGGCGCGCCGCCGCCCGCCGCGTTACGGCTTCTCGGCGCTCCCGCCTTCGCGCACCTTGCCCTGCGCGACGCTCGTGCCCGGCGGCACGCTGTGCGTGAGCCACACGTTGCCACCGATCACCGAGCCGCGCCCGATCGTCACGCGGCCGAGAATCGTCGCACCCGCGTAGATCACCACGTCGTCCTCGACGATCGGGTGCCGCGCATTGCCCTTGACCAGCGCGCCTTCGCCATCCGCCGGGAAACTCTTCGCACCGAGCGTGACGGCCTGGTACACGCGCACGCGCTCGCCGATGATCGCGGTTTCGCCGATCACGACACCGGTGCCGTGGTCGATGAAGAAGCTCGGGCCGATCTGCGCGCCCGGGTGGATGTCGATGCCGGTGGCCGAGTGGGCGATCTCATTGATGAATCGCGCGAGCAGCGGCACACCGAGCCGGTGCAGCGCATGGGCGAGCCGATGGTGCATCATCGCCAGCACGCCGGGGTAGCAGAGCAGGATCTCGGTGATGTGTTGCGCGGCCGGATCGCCCGCGTACGCGGCCTGGATGTCGCTGACGAGCAGAGCGCGCACCGCCGGCAACTGCCGGCCGAATTCGCGCGCGATCTCGAACGCGCGTTCGTCGAGTTCGGCGAACGGCGTATCGGCATGCTCGGGCAGGAACGGCAGCGCACGGCGAATCTGCTCGGACAGGATGCGCAGCGTGCTTTCGAGCGTGTGGCCGACGTAGTAGTCGACGCTTTCGTCCGTCAGGTCCGGCGCGCCGTAGTGCGTCGGAAACATCGACGCGCGCAGGCCGGTCACAATCTTGCAGATCGCATCGCGCGACGGCAGCTCACGGATGCCGCGCGGATGGCGCGTGCGATGGAGTTCCTCGCGCGACTCGCGCAAGCCGGCGACGATTTCTTCGAGGCCCCACTGACGGGCGGGTGATGTCGACATATGCCAATGCGGGCGGCCGCGCTCGGTCGCACGGCCGCTAATAAAGTGACGGGTTCCACAAGATTACCGCGTTTTCTGCCCGCGGGCGGTACACCGGGGATCGGCCGGACGGCCGGCGCGGCGCGAGCGCGGCGGCGTCACATCGTGACGCTGCTCGCGTCGATCCATCGCACGGCCCAGTCGCGTGCGTGCGCGATCGCGTCGCCTTCGTCGTTGAACTGGAGCTCGATCGGAAAAAAACGGTTCGCAACGAGCTCCCCGTCGCTCGATCGGGAGATCACGACGTAGGGCTTGAACGAACCATCGCTGGCGCGCGCGGGCGCGCAGTTCAACAGATAACCGCGGTGCGTGAAGGCAGTAGTCGCTTGCATGAATCCGCCACCTCTAGTCCCTTGCTTTGTTGTTCACTACCCGTCTTTAAGGGTGCTGCGGCGCCCCCGGCGCGGGCAGAGGCGGCGAGACTGCATCCCCTGTCGCCGCTTCGCAGGAAAAGAATCATACTCTGTAGAAAACGCGTCTTCTAGCTGAAATAAATCATGACAAATCAGTGCGCGTCGCGCGACCGCGGCGATCGCCCGCGCGCCTTTTTCCCGTCGTGCCCGGAACGGGATTTGCTTCGATCCGGAGCGTTTTCGCCGCCAGGAGAGCCGCGATGGAATCATCCGGTCAAACGGGTCGCGTGCATCCGCGCAGCGTCGAGCTCGACAACGACGACACGCACGACAGCACGGTCGACACCGACGGCAAGAATCGCGAGGCGTCGCGCCTCGCCGGCGGCGGGCCGATCTCGCCCGACCAGATCACGCGCAGCAATGCGTCGCTCGTCAATGCGGTGCCGGAAACCGGCGACGGCTTCGCCGGTTTCGACAGCCGACCCGGCGGCAACCATCCGGCGTTCGCGCTGCGCGCGGGCTACATGGTGATCGAGAAAGGCTTCGACGCGCCGGCGCCGGGCGACGCGCTGTTCGGTCCCGTTCACCGGATGTACGGCAGCACGTACTGGCCCGGCCACGGACGGCGGCCGGAACGCATCATCGAGCTGACCGCCGTGCCGGGGTAGCCGGCGCGGCGTTTGAATCGATCGTTCGTTCGCGTGCCGGCACCGGCCGGCGACCGATGCCGATGGATCGGCGCGGGATCGACCGACGCTCGAGTGAACGATTTCACGCATCCGCGGCTTTATGCACGCCGCGAATCGTGCCGATGCACATGCGTTGATCGAAGTCATGCCGAAACGGCGCGATTGCGATTGAATGGCGATACGTGCGGTGCATCGATGCGCGTACCCACGCAACGCGTCACGCCGCTGCCTGCTCATGCGTTCCCGCCACCGATGCGAACAGCGGCAGCCATGACCGAGCCACGCACCGCACGTCGCGCGGTGCAGCCACGCGCCCCGACGAGCACCTCACTGCAAAGTCCCCGCCGTTGGTTTACTCTGCCTCGCAGCATCGCGCATTGCCCAGCCTGATCGGCCATCCGGCCGACTTCGTTTCAACTCGCCACTCGGAGACACTATGTACAAGCGTATTCTGGTTGCCGTCGACGGCAGCGACACGTCCCGTCACGCGTTCGATGCCGCGCTGGCGCTCGCGAAAGCGCACGGCGCCGAGCTGCAGCCGTTCTACGTCGTCGAGAACGCCGCGATCTACTACAACGTGCCCGGCTATGATCCGTCCGTGCTGCGCGATCAGCTCGTCGCGCAGGGCAACGAACTCGCGCAGGATTTCACGAAGCGGATGCAGGCCGCCGGCGTGAAAGGCGAAACGCGGCTGAACGAGGCGACGTCGATCAACGATGTGTCGTCGCTGATCCTCGACGGCGCGAAGGCGTTCGGCGCCGATCTGCTCGTGCTCGGCACGCACGGCCGCCGCGGGTTCCGCCGCCTCGTGCTCGGCAGCATCGCCGAGCAATGCGTGCGGCACGCCACGCTGCCCGTGCTGCTGATTCCGGCGGCCGCGAACGTCGACGAACCCGCAGCCTGACGGCATCCGGCATGCGCCGCCGGTCGCGACGTTTTGTCACCCGACAGCGGCAACTTGCGGTGGGACAATGATTCCGTCGATTCAACGCCGGAGTAAACGATCATGCTGACGCCCGTCGCCACACGTCCCGCCGCCACGCCTCATGCCGGTAGCTGGGCGCCTCGCCAGGCCGCGCACTGCTCGTCATGCGCAATGCGGCACCTGTGCATGCCGCAGGGCCTGGCACCCGAAGCACTCAGCCGCCTCGAGTCGGTCATCTGCGCGGCTCGCCCCGTCAAGCGCGGCGAAGCGCTGTTCCGCGAAGGCGACGCATTCGACAACCTGTACGCCGTGCGCTCGGGTTCGCTGAAAACCGTCGCGACGCGCCATGACGGCCGCGAACAGGTCACGGGCCTGCATCTCGCCGGTGAAGCGCTCGGCCTCGACGGCATCTGCGACGATACCCACCCGCGCACCGCAGTCGCGCTGGAAGACAGCTCCGTCTGCGTGATCCCGTACAGCGCGCTGAAAACCTTGTGCTCCGAAGCCGGCTCGATGCAGTTGCGCATGCACAAGCTGATGAGCGAACAGATCGTGCGCGAAACGTCGCAAACGATGCTGCTCGGTTCGCTGAATGCCGAGGAGCGCGTCGCCGCTTTCCTGCTCGACGTGTCGTCGCGCTACCTGAAGCGCGGTTACTCGCCCTCGGAATTCAACCTGCGGATGACGCGCGAAGACATCGGCAGCTATCTCGGCATGACGCTCGAAACGGTCAGCCGCACGCTGTCGAAGTTCCAGAAGCGCGGCCTGATCGAAATGCAGGGCCGCCACGTGCAGATCGTCGACTTCGACGGCCTGCAGCACGTCTGATCCCGCGCGGCGCGCACGGCTCGCGCGCCGCCTGCATCGCACCCCGAATCAATCGAGAAACAGCGCAGCGCGCGCCTTCAGCGCCGCGCTGAAGTCGTCGAGCCAGCCGATCGACAGACGCCAGCTCTGCCAGTAGAGATCGATGTCGACGGTCCGCCCGCGCGACATGTCCACCAGCTCGCCCGCCGCCAGTTGGCGATCGACCATCCGGTCCGGGCACATCCCCCATCCCAATCCCGTTTCGCATGCGCGCAGGTAGCCTGCGACGTGCGGTATCCAGTGCTGCGGCGGATCGAGATCCGCGCGTGTCACGCGCCGGATGAAACGCGCCTGCAGCCCGTCCTTCGGATTGAACATCACGCACGGCGCGCGGCGCAGCGCGTCGCGCGTGATGCCCGCACCGAAATAGCGTTCGTAAAACACCGGCGAGCACACCGCGCGATAGCGGATGCGCCCGAGCCGCTCGGAGCGGCATCCCTGGATCGGCTCGGCCTGCGCGGTCACGGCGCCCTGCACGCTGCCGTCGCGAATGCGCGACGCCGTGTAATCCTGGTCGTCGATCACGAGGTCGAGCAACGTCTCGCGCTCCGTGCAGAACGGCCCGACCGCGTCGATGAACCACGTCGCGACGCTGTCGTCGTTGACGGCCACGCGCAACGTCGGCCACGCGCTCGCGATCTGGCCCGGCAGCGCCGGCATCCGGCCGCCCAGTTCGGCTTCGAGCAACTGCACGCGCTCGGTATGCCGGCACAGCAGCGCACCCGACGTTGTCGCGACGCACGGCTGCCCGCGCTTGACGAGCACGCTGCCGACGCGCTCCTCCAGCAGCTTCACGCGCTGCGACACGGCCGACGGCGTGACATTCAGCTCCTTGGCCGCCCGCTCGAACGAACCGTGCCGGATCACGGCCGCGAGGGCATCGAGCAACGCGTAGTCGAGCATTAGATTTCCTTAATCCGCATTAGGTGAATTAGCTTCTCTTATTTTCATGCTGACCGCAGACTAGCGCTACCCGATTCATTCGTCTACTGCTTCCACCGCTGCCCATCATCATGAACTGGCTCGCTTTTTCCCACGGCGCCGCCCTGTGCGGTTCGCTCATCGTCACCATCGGCGCGCAGAACGCGTTCGTCCTCCGCCAAGGCATCATGCGCGCGCATGTCGGCAAGATCGTGCTGCTGTGCGCGGTGTCCGACATGATCCTGATCGGCGCGGGCGTCGGTGGCGCGTCGGTGCTCGTCGAACGCTATCCGACCTTCGTTCATGCGGTGCTGTACGTCGGCCTCGCGTATCTCGCCTGGTTCGGCATCAACGCGCTGCGCCGCGCGTTCAAGCCGGGTCACGCAACGCTCGACGTGCGCGGCGACGCGGTCGCGCCGCCATCGCAAGGCGCACTCTCGATCGTGCTGATGACGCTTGCGTTCACATGGCTCAATCCGCACGTGTATCTCGACACGTTCCTGCTGATCGGCACGGCCGGCGCACGCGAGCCGGAAGGCGCGCGGCTCGCGTTCGCGATCGGCGCGATGACCGTCAGCGTCGTGTGGTTCCTCGGGCTCGGTTACGGCGCGCGACTGCTGGCGCCGTGGTTCCGCAAGGCCGTCGCGTGGCGCGTGCTGGATGGCGCGATCGGCAGCATGGTGCTGTTTCTCGCGGCTGTGCAGTTGCGCTGACCGACTCCCTCTCGCACGGGCGGCCGACTGCCGCCCGCGTCCCCTTCCGCGCCGGCGCAACGCCGGGCAGGCCGCCGCTCCTCTTCGCGCTCCCCGCTGCATAAAATCGCACCCGATCGAACGCAGCCATACGAAACACTCACGTAACGGACGAAGCGTCCGCCATCTGCTGCAAGTCACGCGTCATCGCGGCCACGCGCCGGCTGCACGAACCGAAGCGATCGGCGAGAATGTCCTGTGTCCCGCGACAACGGTGGATGCGCACCGCGCACCGCACCGTCCCGCCGCATTCGCATCGCCCCATCCCGCAGTTCAATCCCGTTACCCGCAGTTATCGGAGAGGAACATGGCACATCGCACACTCGGCACATCGACCATCCAGGTTTCGCCGCTCGCGTTCGGCGGCAACGTCTTCGGCTGGACCGTCGACGAGAACGCGTCGTTTTCGCTGCTCGACGCACTCGCCGACACCGGCATCAACTTCATCGACACGGCCGACGTCTATTCGGCCTGGGTACCCGGCAACAGCGGCGGCGAATCGGAAACGATCATCGGCAAGTGGCTCAAGCGCTCCGGCAAGCGCGAGCAGGTCGTGATCGCGACCAAGGTCGGCCTGCTGGGCGCACGCGCGGGGCTGACGAAGGACAACATCCTGAAGGCCGTCGACGAGTCGCTCGGCCGCCTGCAGACCGACTACATCGACCTGTATTTCTCGCACCGCGATCTCGCCGACACGGCCCCGCTCGAAGAAACGCTCGGTGCGTATCAGACGCTGATCGAAGCAGGCAAGGTGCGCATCATCGGCGCGTCGAACTACAGCGGCGCGCGCCTGCGCGAAGCCGCCACCATAAGCCAGCGCGACGGGCTGCCCGCGTACCAGGTCATCCAGCCCGAGTACAACCTGGTCGACCGCGCCGGCTACGAGCGCGATCTCGAGCCGGTCGTGCGCGACCTGAAGCTCGGCGTCGTCAACTACTACGCGCTCGCGAGCGGCTTCCTGTCGGGCAAGTACCGCAGCGAGGCCGACCTGAAGAAGAGCGTGCGCGGCGACCGCGTCGCCGGCTATCTCAACGAACGCGGGCTGCGCATCCTCGCGGCACTCGACGCCGTGTCGGCGAAGCACCACACGCAGCCGGCCGCGATCGCGCTCGCGTGGCAGATCGCGCGGCCGACGATCACCGCGCCGATCGCCAGCGCGACGTCGCTCGCGCAGCTCGAGCTGCTCGGCGAAGCGATCCGCATTCAGCTCGATCAGGACGACATCCGACAGATCGACGACGCCAGCGCGACCTGACATTCGCGGCGGCGGCAGCAGGGCGGTCGGTGGAGTCGCGCAATCCGCGCGGTTTCGCGACCGGCCTGTGTCATAGGTGCTTCGGTTTCGCCGTGTGTGCGGAGGCGGAAAGTTCGGAAATGACGGATGGATACAATGCGAGCATCCTTCGCGCCCGATCCCACCCACGCACACGACCGCCGATGACCCGAATCACGCGCCGCGCCCGATTCTCCCGCCTGTTCTCCGCAACGATTGCCGCACTGCTCGCCTGCGCGCCGGCCGCGTCCTTCGCTGGCTGGTACGAAATCGCGAACTACACCGGCACGATCGGCAATGCCCCCGTTCACGTGTCGCTGCAGACCTACGACGCAATCAACCGCAACGACGCGGGCCGCTGGCGCGTCGACGGCAGCTATTACTACGACGCGCATCGCAAGCCGATCCCGTTGCGGGGCCATCGCGAGCCCGACGGCCGCATGACGCTGTGCGAAGCCTCATCGCCCGCATCGAACGCCGATTCGCCGGTCGTGCCGGCTGCATCGCCAGCACGGCCGAAGCCTTGCCCGATTGCACTGACGGTCGTCGGTAAAACGGCAACCGGCACCTGGGACGACGGCCGCAACACGCTCCCGATCACGCTGAACGAAGTCGGGCGACTGAACGACAACGACCAGGGTCACTTCCAGCTCGACGGCACCGTCGATATTCCGATGTGGTACCGCACGAAGACGCACATGCTGGTCGGCACCTATGCGCTATCCGACAAGTGCGGTATCGCGATGCAGTCGCTGCGCGCCGTGAACATCGCGACAGGCCGCGTCGATCGCACGATCACGCTGGGTTGCGACGCGGGGATGGTGATGACGGCGATCTACGCGAACGTCGCCGACGCACGGCGGGCCGGCTACGTGAGCGTCGAGTTCCGTGACGGCAAGATGGGTTACGAGCAGGACGTGTCGCTCGGGCCGCCATCGTCTTCGTCCAAGTAAACACGTATCGCCTATCCGAAAATCGCGCCGAAGTTTTGACTCGCACGGCCGCTTTCGTTGACTCGGCCGGACATCGATCGCGCGTCCGCCCGCAGCGCCCCGCGGCAAGCGCGTCACACGCCGGCCCCGGGTCTTTCACGGATTGACCGCGCCATTCGACGTGCCCGAGACTGCGCCGCTCAGGCGGCCATTGGGAGAACGTCATGCCGGACACCAGCACGGAGATCGCCACGGTCTCGACGCGCGCCGTACGCGGCGCCGAGCGCGTCGAGTTCTGGGTCGACCATGTCGCGCGCACGCTCGTTCGTATCGAATGCAGCGGCAAGTCGTCCGAAGGGATCGACGCATCGATGCGCAAGCGCGATCTCGGGCTATTCAGCGCATGCGACATCGTCGCGAACCGGCACGCGGTCGTACGCACGCCGCACAACATTCACGCGGACCAGCGCGACGCCGTGTTCATCTGCCTGATGCACGAGGGGCGCGGCTATACGTTCCAGGACGTCGACTGCATGCAGCACGCGCCGGGCGACCTCGTGCTGTACGACACGTCGATGCCGTACGGTCACGGCTTTCCGGCCGACATGGCGATGACCGTGCTCGACGTGCCGCGCGACGTGTTCGAAGCGCGCGTCGGCCCGTGGCGCTACCGCAGCCTCGTCAAGATCGATCGCGACGACGGCGTGACGTCGTGGGCCGTGCGGCAGGTGTACGCACTGCTCGCCGCGCCGCAGGAACCGACGCCCGACGCGCGCGAACGGCGCGCCGCCGCGATCCTCGATCTCGTGCAGTCGATGCTGCGGCTGCGTGACGGCGATGCGTCGCCGACGAAGTCGACAGTCCACACACTGTCGCGCGCGAAAGCGTTCATCGACAGCCATCTCGCCGACGACGATCTCGACAGCCAGTCGGTGAGCCGCGCGATCAACCTGTCGCCGCGCCAGCTCGCGCGCGTGTTCGAGATCGAGGGGATGCCGCTCACGCGCTACATCCTCGCGCGGCGGCTCGAACGCTGCCGCGCCGACTTGCGCGACCGGTCGCTCAAGCACCTGACAGTCAGCGAAATCGCGTTCCGCTGGGGCTTCAACAACAGTGCGCACTTCAGCCGCAGCTATCGCGCGCGGTTCGGCGAGACGCCAAGCGACACGCGCGTGCCGGCCGACACGCGCTAGGGCCTGTTCGCACCGCCATCCGTCGCCGTGTCCCGGCGAGACAAGCACGGCGTCCGTCCCGGTCAAAAGGGGCCGCAACCCGCTCGCTAAGCTGGCTTCCTGTGCGGCGGCACTCGTTTCGCCGCCCGACAGCAAGGAGGAGAAGCGGGATGGAGACGTACGACCATATCGTCGTCGGTGGCGGTTCGGCCGGCTGTACGGTCGCGCATCGGCTGGTGAAGGCTGGCAGGCGTGTACTGCTGCTCGAGGACGGTCCGAAGGACGACAGCCTGTTCGTCCGGATTCCGGCAACGTTCATCCGGGTGCTCGGCACGCAGCGCACGGTCACGTTCGAGAGCGAGCCGCAGCCCGGTGCGGCGGGCCGCAAGACCTACGTGCCGCAGGGCCGCACGCTCGGCGGCGGCAGTTCGGTCAACGCGATGCTGTACGTGCGCGGCACGCGCGACGACTATGACGACTGGGCCGCGCTCGGCTGCACGGGCTGGGGCTGGGACGACGTGCTGCCGGTGTTCAAGCGCGCCGAATCGCACCTGCGGCTGTCCGAGCCGTTCCACGGCACCGACGGGCCGTTGAAGGTCGGCGACACGCGCTTCCGGCATCCGCTGAGCCTCGCGTTCGTGAAGGCCGCGCAGGAAGCCGGCATCGCGTACAACGACGACTTCAACGGCGCCGCGCAGCACGGCGTCGGCTTCTATCACACGACGATCTTCGACGGGCAGCGCGGCAGCACCGCAGCCACCTATCTGGCCGACGCGATTGCCCATCCGAACCTGCGCGTGCTGACCGGCTGCCGCGTGACGCGCATCCGGTTCGACGGGCGGCGTGCAACGGGCGTCGACTGGCGCAGCGAAAGCGGCGCAACGGGGTCGGCCGCCGCGCGCGGTGACGTCGTGCTCGCGGCCGGCGCGCTGAGCACGCCGAAGCTGCTGATGCTGTCTGGCATCGGGCCGGGCGCGCACCTGCATGCGCACGGCATCGACGTGCTGCACGACAGCCGTGAAGTCGGCGCGAACTACCAGGACCATCTCGAGGTATCGATCTACGGCCGCAGCCACGCGCCGGTCAGCCTGCTCGGCGAGGATCGCGGGCTGAAGGCGCTGCGGCACGGGCTGCAGTGGATGCTGTGCCGCACGGGCCTGCTGACGTCGAACGTCGTCGAATCGGGCGCGTTCGTCGACACGACGGGCAGCGGCCGCCCGGACATCCAGTTCCACGTGCTGCCGACGCTCGTCGGCGACGTCGATCGCGCGCCGCTGCCCGGCCACGGCCTGTCGATCAACCCGTGCCTGCTCAGGCCGCGCTCACGCGGCTCCGTGCAACTGCGCGGCAAGGATCCGGCCGCGCCGATCCTGTTCGACAGCGGCGCGCTGTCCGATCCGGCCGACGTCGACGGCCTCGTGCGCGGCGTCGCGCTCGCGCGGCAGATCATCCGCGCGCCATCGCTCGCGCGCATCGTCCGCGAAGCGGAGACGTTGACCGACGCGACACTCGCCGATTACGTGCGGCACCGCGCGAAAACCGTCTATCACCCGGCCGGCACGTGCCGCATGGGCAACGATGCGGAAGCAGTCGTCACGCCGCGCCTCGACGTGCAAGGCGTCGACGGATTGCGGATCTGCGACGCATCGGTAATGCCGCGCATCGTGTCCGGCAACACGAACGCGCCGACGATCATGATCGCGGAGCGCTGCGCGGAGTTCATGCTGGCGGAGTGACGCGGCGCACGTATTACGGCCTGGCGCGCCATGGAAACGCAAACGGCGCGTGACACACGCGCCGCCGAACCATCGGAAAACCTGCGTCAGCTCCCGCCCACACGCGCCGCATCGCGCAGCGCCATCGGCGACGCACCGTAGCGCTCACGAATCGCGCGGCTGAAGTGCGCCTGGCTCGAGAACCCCCAGCGAAACGCGATCTCGCCGATGCTCGTCTTGCGCAGCCGCGCATCGGTCAGCTCGCGATGCGCATGCGACAGCCGCTCCGACCAGATGTGCTGCGTGATCGACTCGCCTTCGGCCGCGAAGAGCCGGCCCAGGTGCCGCAGCGACAGCCCGACCGCATCGGCGACGGCCTGCGGCGCGAGCTCCGGCTCGCCGAGATGCGTCGCAATGTACTGCTTCGCGGTCAGCAGGTACGACAGCGACGCGCGCGACGCACCCGCGCCGTTTACTTCCGTGTCGATGAGTTCCGCGATCAGCGTGCGCGTGTGTTCGGCAAACCGCGCGGCGTCGCGCTCGACCGGATCCTTCATGAACCGCTCGACGCTCGCGCGCAACGTCGCGCCGAGCATCGCGCCCGCGCCCGGCTTCGGCGCGATCCGCAGCGGCAGCGCAGCCAGCTCCGCATCGAGCCGGTCGTCGAACGACGTGACCGGAATGTCGATCAGCAGCTGCCGCATCGGCGTCAGGAATCCGAACAGATAAGGCACGCGCGTGTCGTAGACGACCACATCGCCGGCCTCCGCGAGCAGGCACCGGTCGCGCTGGATGAAATACGCGCGCCCGCTCACGATCTGGCACGCAAACAGCGACTCCTTCGGCAGCTGGCGCACCAGTGCGGGGCCGCGTTCGATCACGTGATCCTGGCCGCTGATGTCGGCGATGCCGAGGCCCGGCAGCGCGATGTCGGTCTTCTCGACCTCGAGCCCGGCCGGCGACAGCGACGAGCAGCGCAGCCCGACCAGCGTCGCCGCATTGAACGCATCCCAGTACGCCATCCTGTCGCGCGCCGGCACGTCGGCCGTCGAGCCTCGCGTGCATGAAAGAACGGTCGAATTCGTCACGTCACCTCCTGCGGGCGCCTGTCGTGCGGAGCGGCACGGATTGGGGGATGGTTCGTCTGGATTTTGGTGCGGTGCAATGTCCGGCGCGGTCAAGCAATTCGTCCAGCCCAGTCAAGAGCGGCGCCCACCGGCTGGCTAAAGTCGAGCCCACGACAACCCACACAAGGAGACAAGCCGTGGTCGACAAAGCCGTATCCGAATTCTGGCAAGACATCCCGGCGATTGCCAATCCGTTCAAGCCCGATGCGCTGCCCGAAGCGTACATCCCGAACGCGGCCACCGACGACGAGCGCTATTACGTTCCGTTCACCGAAACGGTTTCGTCTCGACCGCTGTGGATCTCGCCGTCGCAGAACAAGTGGTGCGACATCCTGATGGCGAAGGAAGCCGGGCTCGTGAACCGGCACTATCACCCGCACGAGGTGTTCGCGTACACGCTGTCGGGAAAATGGGGCTACCTGGAGCATGAATGGACCGCGACGCGCGGCGATTTCGTGTACGAGACGCCCGGCGAAGGCCACACGCTGGTCGCGTTCGATCATCCCGAGCCGATGCGCGCGTTCTTCATCGTCAAGGGGCCGCTGATCTGGCTCGACGAAGCAGGCAACCCCGACGGCTACTTCGACGTGCACTCGTACATCGCGATGTGCAAGGCGCACTACGAGAAGGTCGGCCTCGGCGCGCAAGCGATCGAGAAGCTGTTCCGCTGACGCACGGCGAGGCCTCCCATGACATCCCCCTCCTCATCCGGATCCGCCTGGACGTACGAGAACAGGCTGCTGCTGATCCTGTTCATGACGTTCGGCTTCGTGTTCTTCGACCGCCTCGCGCTGTCGTTCCTGTTCCCGTTCATGTCGGCCGAGCTGCACCTGACGAACACGCAGCTCGGCATGGTGTCGTCCGCGCTCGCGCTCACGTGGGCGCTGTCGGGTGCTGCGACCGGCGCATGGTCCGATGCGCGCGGCACGCGCAAGCCGCTGCTGATCGCGGCCGTGCTCGGGTTTTCCGTGTGCTCGGCATTGTCCGGGCTCGTCGGCGGCTTCGCGAGCCTGATCGCATTCCGCGCGCTGATGGGCATCGCCGAAGGCCCCGTGCTGCCGCTGTCGCAATCGCTGATGGTCGAAAGCTCGACACCGAGCCGTCGCGGATTGAACATGGGCCTGCTGCAAGGCTCGGCCGCCGGCCTGCTCGGCGCGATGATCGGGCCGCCGGTCGTGATCGGCATCGCGACCACGTACGGCTGGCGCGAGGCGTTCTACGTCTCGTGCATCCCGGGCTTCCTGATCGCGTTCTGCATCTGGCGCTGGGTGCGCGAAGTGCCGCCCGGCGGCGTGCGGCACGCGCAGGCCGATACCGCCGCGGTACCGGCCGCAAGCGGCGGCGCCGAGGTCAACCGCTGGGCGCTGCTGAAGGAACGCAACATCCTGCTGTGCGTGCTGATCAGTTGCTTCTTCCTCACGTGGTTCGTCGTGATCATCTCGTTCGCACCGGTGTTCCTCGTGGAAAGCCGTCACCTGTCGCCGTCCGGCATGGGCGTCGTGATGACCTGCCTCGGTGCCGCGTGGGTGTTCTGGGGCTTCGCGGTGCCGGCGATCTCCGACCGGATCGGCCGCAAGCCGACGATGATCGCGTTCGCGCTGATCGCGGCCGCGTGCCCGGTCGCGCTGATCCACGTCGGCTCGGTCTGGGCGCTCGGCGCGCTCGTGTTCGCCACGTACACGGGCCTCGGCTGCTTCACGCTGTTCATGGCGACGATCCCGGCCGAAACGGTGCCGCCGCGCGCGATCGCCAGCGCGCTCGGGCTGATCATGGGCGCCGGCGAGCTGATCGGCGGCTTCGTCGCGCCGACCGTCGCCGGCTTCGCGGCCGACAAGTACGGCCTGCAGTTCGCGATGTGGACGTCGACCGCCGGCGCGATCCTCGCGTGCGTGCTGTCGTTCGGCCTCGTCGAAACCGCGCCCGCCGTGCTGCGCAAGCGCGCGCTCGCCGGTTCTGCCGCCGGCCGCCTCGATACGCAAAACCTCGGAGGACGCTGACATGCGGGCACTTCAATGGCATGGCCCGCGCGACGTCCGTCTTGTCGAAATCGACACGCCGCGCGTCGGCCCCGGCGACGTGCGCATCGCGGTCGCGTATTGCGGGATCTGCGGCAGCGACCTGCATGAATATGCGGACGGCCCGCATGCGATTCCGGTCGACACGCCGCATCCGCTGTCGCGCCGCACCGCTCCGCTGACGCTCGGCCACGAGTTCTGCGGCACCGTCGTCGAAGTCGGCGAAGGCGTGACGGCGCTGCGCGCGGGCGACCGCGTCGCGGTCGAGCCCGAATACCGCTGCAGCCAGTGCGCGTACTGCCGCGCCGGGTCGTACAACCTGTGCGTGTCGATGGGCTTCGCCGGGCTGATGGGCGACGGCGGGATGGCCGACTTCGCGGTCGTGCCGGCCTACATGCTGCATCGCCTGCCCGACGGCGTAAGCCTCGAACAGGCCGCGGTGATGGAGCCGGCCGCCGTCGCGCTGCACGCGCTGCGGCGCGGCGAACTGCGGCTCGGCGAGACCTGTGCGGTGTTCGGGCTCGGCCCGATCGGTCTACTGCTGATCATGCTCGCGAAACTGCAGGGCGCGACGACGATCGTAGCGGTCGACGTATCACCCGAACGGCTCGCGGCGGCCACGCGTTTCGGCGCGACGCACGCGTTCGACGCGCGCGGGCTCGATGCGTCCACGTTGCAGGACGCAATTCGCGCGGCCACGGGCGGGCTCGGCGTCGATACGAGCTTCGAAGCGGCCGGATTGCAGGCCACGTTCGAATCGGCGATGCGGGCACTGCGCAAGGGCGGCCGCCTCGTGATGGTCGGCCTGATGCCGCATGCGGGCTTCGATGCGTTTCGCGCGGTCAACGACGAGCTGACGTTCACGGCGAGCGTCGGCTACCGGCATGCCTACGAAGACCTGCTGCGGATCGTCGCGTCGGGCGCGCTCGACCTCACGTCGATCGTCACGCGCACCGTGTCGCTTGAAGACGCCGTCGCCGACGGCTTCGACGCGCTGCTCGCCGACCGCACGCAGATCAAGATCCTCGTTTCACCCGCGCAGCGGCCGGCCCGTCGCGCACCAACCACCGGGAGTGTCGAGCATGAGTCGTCAGTGGGCGTTTGAACGCAAGTCCGTCGTCGTGACGGGCGGCACGTCGGGCATCGGCGCGCGCAC
Organism: Burkholderia sp. BCC1972; assembly: GCF_905339605.1. Taxonomy (NCBI): domain Bacteria; kingdom Pseudomonadati; phylum Pseudomonadota; class Betaproteobacteria; order Burkholderiales; family Burkholderiaceae; genus Burkholderia; species Burkholderia sp. BCC1972. Next base: position 234,942 of record NZ_CAJPGH010000009.1, read on the forward strand.
CGCGCTGCGGTTCGCGGAAGCGGGCGCGTCGGTCGTCGCGCTCGGGCTCGACGCCGCCGGCCCACACGCGCCCGTACATGCGGGCATCCGCTGCGTGGAGCTCGACGTGACCGACAGCGACGCGCTGACGCGCACGATCGCGGCGCTGCCGCGGCTCGACGTGCTCGTCAACGGCGTCGGCATCAGCCGGCACGCGGACGAATACCGGATGGACCAGTTCGAGCTCGTGCTGAACGTGAACCTGACGTCGGTGATGCGCGCGTCCGATGCCGCACGGCCGGCGCTGTCGGCACACGGCGGCAGCATCGTCAATGTCGCGTCGATGTACACGTACTTCGGCAGCAAGGACCGGCCCGCCTACAGCGCGAGCAAGGGCGGCATCGCGCAGCTCACGCGCTCGCTCGCACAGGCATGGGCCGATCGCGGCATCCGCGTGAACGCGGTCGCGCCCGGCTGGATCGACACGCCGCTCAGTACCGGGCTGATGGCCGACGCGCTGGCGTCGCGCCGCATCCTCGATCGCACGCCGCTCGGGCGCTGGGGCTCGGCCGACGAGGTCGCGGACGTGATCCTGTTCCTGTGCTCGCCCGGCGCGTCGTTCGTGACGGGCGCGGTCGTGCCGGTGGACGGCGGGTACTCGACGGTCTAGCCCACGGCGCGCACGGCATCGGCAGGTTCACGACACCCGCCGATGCCCGTTGCGCGGCCCGGTCCCTTTCTGCTGCCCCTGAACCACGATTCCCCGGTTCTGATTTATTCATATCAATCAGTAGTCCAATCAAAAATATCCGATCCGATCGGAAACATGTGAGGAGCACTTTGGAGATGACGAAAAAGACCCTACTGGTACTTGCGGCGGCCTGCACGATTCCGGCTGCGGCGTTTGCACAGAGCAGCGTGACGATGTTCGGGCTGATGGATGCCGGCATCAGCTATGTCAGCAACCAGAGCGGCCACGGCGCCGCGAAATTCGACGACAACATCTTCTTTCCGAACCTGCTCGGCTTCGAGGGCAAGGAAGATCTCGGCGCGGGCACGCGCGCGATCTTCCGGCTCGTGAACCAGTACTCGCTCGGCAACGGCTCGATCATCGGCGGCGGGTTGTTCGCGCGCACGGCCTACGTCGGGCTGCAGAACGACCGGTACGGCACGCTGACGCTCGGCAACCAGTACGAGTTCATGGTCGATTCGCTGGCCGCGAGCGGCAACGAGATCGCACAGGATCTCGTCGGCCTGTACGGCTTTCGCAACGGGCCGTTCGACAAGCTCGCGCTGCCGAACAACCCGACCGGCGCATTCGACTGGGACCGCGTCGCCGGCAGCAATCGCGTCGCGAATTCGGTCAAGTACACGAGCCCGTCGCTGTCGGGCCTCACCTTCGGCGCGCTGTACGGCTTCGGCAACGTCGCCGGGTCGGTCGGCGCGAACAACACGGTCAGCGTCGGCGCGAGCTACGACAACGGCCCGTTCGGCGCAGGCGCGGCCTATACGAACCAGAAATACGGCGCGGCCGGCGGATTGCCGCCCACCAGCGTGCGCAACTGGGGCGCGGGCGTGCACTACACGGTCGGCACGGTCACGGGGAAGGCGCTTTTCACGACCGTACGCAACGCGCGGAACGGCGCGGGTGCGTGGTCGGCCGAAGCCGGTGCGGCGTGGCGGCCGTCGCCGGTATGGGTAATCGGCGCGAGCTACACGTACATGTTGGGTAACGACACGCTCGACAACGCGCATGCACATCAATTCCTGGCCGCCGTCCAGTACTGGCTGTCGAAACGCACGATGGTGTACGTCGCCGGCGTGCATCAGCGCACCGGCCACGGCAGCAACGCGCAGATCAACGGCGTGATGGACGCGAACGGTGCATCGAGCGGCGCACTGCAGTCGATTGCGCGGATCGGGTTCAGTACGCGGTTCTAACGGCGAAAAACAGGCGCCGGCCGCGGTATCGCGGCCGATGCCGGCGTCGATACGCGGGACGCGGCGCAGCGCCTTCGCGAGATCGTCGAAGCGACGCATGCATCGGGAATAAATCCGGCGCGGCACCGGTACATCGGGTGTCGCCACGCCGTTCGCCGCACCGGACACGCGGGTGCGCGGCACCCCACCCGAATCAGCGAGATCGCTCATGTCACAGCCCAACCACACCGCCTACGCACGCTTCGCGATCGCCATGCATTGGTCAATCGCGATCCTGATCCTGTTGAACCTGTCGATCGGGCTCTACATGGATACGTATCCGCACAACTCGTCGCAGTTCAACGGCATCCTGTTCTATCACGCGTCGATCGGCAGCCTGATCTTCATGCTGACCGTGCCGCGCCTCGTCTGGCGCGCGACGCACACGCCGCCGCCGCTGCCGGACAGCGTTCCGGCCTGGCAGGCGCGGATCGCCGGCGCGTTGCACGGCGTGCTGTACCTGCTGCTGTTTCTCGTGCCGCTGACCGGCTACGTGCATCGCCTCACAGGCGCACACGCGGTCAGCTTCTTCGGCCTCACGGAACTGCCGGTGCTCGTCGGTCGCGACGAACCGTTGCGACTCCTGACGGATACGCTGCATCGCGCGCTGGTGCTGACGCTCGGCCTGCTGCTGGCCCTGCACGTCGGCGCCGCAGTGAAGCACAAGTTCGTCGATCGCGACGGCGTGGCGGAACGGATGGGGATCTGAAGGAAACGGGAACACGCGCCGGTACGCGGCGCGTCCTTCATTGGCGACTCACCGCGAACCGCAGCGATTCCGGCGGACGATCTCGGGGTCGAAGCTCGCATGCCCAGGCGAAATCCGCATCATCACCAGTTTCGCCTCGCCGCCCGGTGTCGACCACAGGCTTATCTGCGTCAGGTCGATGCCGTTCGACGACTTCAGCCAGCGCACCATGCGGACCGGATCCGGGAAGCAGGTCGTCGCGCCTTCGTTGTCCTCGACGATGGTCCCGTACGCTTTCAGCGTCGCACGCATCGCGTCGACAGCCTGCGTTCGTGACACGGTGGCGTGCATCGCGTCAGCCGCATCGTCGTAGATCGCGTCGAACGCCTGCGTGTTGAAGCGTTGCACGGCCAACGCTTCCGCCCGAAGTGCGGCCTGCCGGTTGTCGGCGTAGTAGCCGAAATGAATGCGCGCGCCGAGCGCGAACAATGCGACGCCCGTCAGCGCGACCAGCGCCAGTGCGACCTTCCATGTACGGCTCGCGGCTTTGGATCCCATGGTCGGTGACCTCTTACGCGATATCGGCGACATCGTGCATGTCAAGCCGTCCAGCATCGGTTGTCAATCCGCGCGAATCCTCGATGCGTTGCCGGGCCTCGGCGACGATACGCAGCGATTCGCGGACGAATCCGTCATCCGTCGTCGCTTCGAGAAGCAGCGCATCGGCGCGTTGACGCCGGTCTTGGCGGGGATTGTGCGGCAGGATGAACGTCATTCGAATTTTCCAAGGCGCGAAAAACGAGAGCCGCGTCCAGCGGCTTTTCGAACCGCCTCTGAAGCGTGCTCGCCCGGGCGAGCGGGCCGATTGTCGCCACTGCGTACGCGGACCACAACACGCCGGCAGGGAAATTGACCATTGTTGACATGGGCTGCGACGCGCGAGGTCATCGCGCGATGCACGGCATCACCCATCCCACCCCCATCCAACCCCAAATAAATCCCCTTGACGCCCTATCTTTCGATATATATCTTTAGATATGTTTTTCGACATATAGGACAGGATCATGCGACACAATCACTTCCGCGGCCATGACCGTTGCGACGGTCATGGTGCGCATGCCCGCCCCGACTGGTTCGCCGGTCTCTGGCACGCGATCGGCCGCCACCGTCGCGGCCACGACATGTTCGGTGGCGGCCCGTTCGGCGGCCGGGGCGGGCGCGGCGGCTTTGGCGATTTCGGCGACGACGGCATGCCGCGCGGCCGCCAGTTCAGCTCCGACGATCTCCAGCTGCTGCTGCTCGCGCTGGTCGCCGAGCAGCCGAGCCACGGCTACGAGCTGATCAAGGCGCTCGACACGCGTTCGAACGGTTTCTACAGCCCGAGCCCCGGCATGGTGTATCCGGCACTCACGTATCTGGAAGAAGTCGGCTTCGTCGCGTCGCAGGCGGAAGGCAACCGCAAGCGCTATGCGCTGACCGACGCCGGCCGCGCGCATCTCGATGCGCAGCGCGAACGCGTCGACACGCTGTTCGCCCGCCTCACGCACCTCGCCCGCAAGATGGAGTTCATGCGCCGCGCGTTCGCCGGGGAATCGGCAGGCAACGAAGCACCGGACGAATCGCAGGCCGGCTGGCTGCCGGAGTTCGTCGAGGCGCGCGTCGCGCTCAAGCGCGCGCTGCTGCACAAGAGCGCCGCCGATGCCGACGAACAACGCCGCATCGCGGCCATCATGCGCCGCGCGACGGCCGAAATCGAAGGCGGCTCCGGCGCGTGATTCGCGCAGCCCCGTCAAACCTCAAGGAGAACGGATCGATGCAGAACACATCCGAGCGCACCGTGACCCGCGTGCGCCATACCCTCAAGTTCCGCCTGCTGCAGGTCCTGCGTGTGCATGCCGTGACACCGCACCTGCTGCGCGTCACGCTCGGCGGCCCCGATCTCGCGGATTTCGAATCCGCGTCGTTCGACGATCACGTGAAGGTGTTTTTCCCGCCGCCCGGCGCCGAACGGCCCGCGATGCCGACGCTCGGCGCGAACGGCCCCGAGTTTCCGGAAGGCGAGCCGAAGCCGGTCGCGCGCGACTTCACGCCGCGCCGCTTCGACCGCGCCGCCTGCGAACTCGATCTGGAATTCGTGCTGGCCCATCCGGGCCCCGCGTCGCAGTGGGCGGCACAGGCACGGGTCGGCCAATGGCTCGGCATCGGCGGCCCGCGCGGTTCGTTCGTCGTCCCGACCGGTTTCGACTGGCATCTGCTGATCGGCGACGATACGGCGCTACCGGCCGTCGCGCGGCGTCTCGAGGAGTTGCCGGCCGGTGCGCGTGCGGCCGTCGTGCTGGAAGTGGCCGATCGTGCCGCGCAGATCGCGTTCGACACGCGCGCCGACGTGCATGAAGTCTGGCGCTTCCGCGCCGAAGCCGACGCGGCAGAGGGCGATGCGCTGCTGAATGCCGTCCGCGACCTGCCGTTGCCGCCGTCCGGCGACGGCTACGTGTGGGCGGCCGGCGAAGCGCTGTCGATGCGTGCGGTCCGCCAGCACCTGACCGGCGAGCGCGGCGTCGACAAATCGCGCATCCGCGCGGCGGCCTACTGGAAGCGCGGCGCGGCGGCCGTGCACGAAACGCTGGAAGACTGACGGATACGGACGCCCGATATAGGCGTGCCCGGCAACGGGCGCCCGGTCGACCGGCGGATGACACAATCGTGGCGTCCGCGCACCAGCGGGCTTGGCATCGGCATCGCGGCTGGTATATATCTGTGTGTGCGACGCCGCTGTCGGGCGACAGCCGCCGCAGCCCGCCCAGGAGCGCCCGGTCATGACAAAAGAAAGCCACGCTTCGCCTTTCCTTCGCAACCTGAAGATCGTCGGCTATTGCGGCCTCGCCGCGGTGGTACTCGCACTGTTCGTCGCGATGTGCGCGATCCTGAAGGAAAGCGCCCTCGATCGCGATGCCGCTCAGCACCCGACCGATACGGCTGAACTGCACGATGCGGGCGGCGGCCCGTCCGCATCGGCCGAATCGGCCAAGACACCCGGCTGACGGCGTCCTGCCCGATTGCCTTTCACTCAGGGCGCGTGCCGGCGCCCCATCACGACCGCGTGCACCGAATCGCCGATCCGTTCGAGCAGCACGATCACGCGTTGCCCGTACAGGTGCGCGGCCAGCGCGCCGGCCGTGCCGACCAGCACGCCGCCCGCCATGTCGAACGGCCAGTGCACGCCCGCATAGATGCGCCCCCACGCAATCGCCACGGCCAGCGCGGCCATCACGAACCCGGTCACGCGAGTCGTGCCGCCGAGCATCAGGCCGACCGCCATGCTCCACGCGAACGTCATGTGATCGCTCGGAAACGAGCTGTCCGGCGCATGCGGAATCAGCTGCGTGCCGACGCCGGCCATGAACGGGCGCGGCGAGAACCAGAAATGCCCGATCACTTGCGCGAGCACGAGCGCCGCGCATACGCCGACGCCGGCTTCGATCGCCTGGCGCCGTGTCGGGCGCGCACCGAAGATCCAGGTCAGCAGCAGCATCGCCGGCAGTGCATAGACGAGCCAGTCGGCGGCGAAGATGGCGAGTCGGGCGACGCCCGGCTGCGGCGCAACCCCGGCGTTGATGGCGGAAAAGAGGGTGAGATTGAGGTTCTGCATGAATCCGGTTGCGTGGGGCGTAAAAAATCGACCGGTGCCCGGCCTGATACGAACGATGCTAGGGCGCGCCCGCTTAAGCGATGCTTAATACGGCGGTGGCAGCCGCCGCCGCGGCCGGCGAAGCCCGCTGCGGCGAACGCACTTAGAGCCTGCACTGCAACACAAGTTCACACAATTGTCATATTCCCGCGCGACTGTCTCCCGTAAAGGCTCACCTTTTTCACATCGTGGCGTCATCGACGCGTGCGACCATCGGGCCGCCGGGCGCCTTCCCTGCCGTTTGCATCGTTCATCTCAATATTTACGCCGCAAATTATTCGAAATCGGCAACAATTAATTCCATATGCGGCATCGCACAACGGCAACGCACAGGCATACGATTACGAGCACTCATCCACGAAGCGATCAACAACAAGGAGTCCGCATGAAAGCCAGCGATGTCCGATCGAAAGCGTTTGCGATGCCGTTGACCAGCCCTGCCTTCCCGATGGGCCCGTACCGTTTCGTCGATCGTGAGTTTCTGATCATCACGTATCGCACCGATCCGGATCGTCTCCGTGAAATTGTCCCCGAGCCGCTGCAGATCACCGAGCCGCTCGTGCATTACGAATTCATTCGCATGGCCGATTCGACCGGCTTCGGCGACTACACCGAAAGCGGCCAGGTCATCCCCGTCGAATACAACGGCCAGCCGGGCGGCTATACGCTCGCGATGTATCTCGACGATCACCCGCCGATCGCCGGCGGCCGCGAGCTGTGGGGCTTCCCGAAGAAACTCGCGTCGCCCACGCTGCACGTGAACACCGATCACATCCTCGGTACGCTCGACTACGGCAAGGTGCGCGTCGCCACCGGCACGATGGGCTACAAGCACAAGGAACTCGACATCGACGAGCAGACGAAGCGTCTCGCCGGCCCCAATTTCCTGCTGAAGATCATCCCGCACGTCGACGGCACCGCGCGCGTGTGCGAACTGGTGCGCTATTACATGCAGGACATCAAGATGAAGGGCGCGTGGACGGGCCCGGCGTCGCTCGAACTGGCGCCGCACGCACTGGCGCCGGTGGCCGACCTGCCCGTGCTCGAAATCGTCGAAGCCCGGCACCTGGTCGCAGATTTGACGCTGGGCCTCGGCGAAGTCGTCTACGATTACCTGGCTCAATAACACGTCCGCTGTCCTTTCTCCCTGTCAATCCTTTCACCACGGGAATTCGAACATGAGCAAC